>JANLGX010000413.1 GCA_024654005.1 Gemmatimonadaceae bacterium
CGTGCTGCGTGCGGCGTGCTGCGTGCAAACTGCGAAAAACAAAGACCCGGGCTGACGATCCTCTCGTCCGCCCGGGTCTCGACCCGTCATTAGCTATCGTGCGCGTGTGAAGCGGTGTCACCCCTGCTTTGCGAGCTCCTCGCGGGCTATTGCATTGATGCGCGAGCCTTCAGCGCGACCCTTGAACCCTGGAGCGACCTTCCCCATCACGGCTCCCATCTGAGTTGCGCCGCCCGCTATTGCCGCGCGAACGGCTGTCCGTATCTCGTCGTCTCCCACCTGCTCCGGGAGGTATTTCCCGAGCGCTTCGACCTCCGCCCGCTCCTTCGCGGCGAGGTCTTCGCGCGCGCCCTTCGTGTACATCTCGATCGACTCGCGGCGCTTCTTGATTCCGCGCTGCAGAACTTCCACCACGTCTTCGTCGGTCGGCTGGCGCTGGAGCTCGATGCGCCGGTTCTTGATCTCCGACAGAACGGTGCCGAGCAGCAGCACCCCTGGTTTGTCCTGAGCTTTTCTCGCGGCTACGAGGTCGCCCTCGAGTCGCGCTTGCAGCTGGGACATCTCAGACGTGACGTGTCCGCCGATTCTTCCGGATCGCGGTGTTCATCTTGCGCTTCCGCCGCTCGCTGGGCTTCTCGTAATGGCGATGCTTCCTGAGATCGGCGAGGATACCAGCCTTCTCGCACTTCTTCTTGAAGCGCTTGAGGGCCCGCTCGAAGTTCTCATCTTCGTGGATTATGACTTCCGACAAACTCTAACTCCCCCCTTCTTGGCGTTTGCGCGCCGGCTTGGGATAGACTGATAAACTTAGTCACGCAACGGGCTTAAGGCGAGTTTGGGACTCCAGTTGCCCGTCGCGGACTCCGTGGGTGTGGTCCGTCGGAACGGCCGAGGGGCTGTCTGCGGCGGCTACGCGCACAAACTACGCGCGCTATCACGCCGCCTTCGACAGCCCCTCGGCACGTTCCGACTGCACCGGTCCGAAGTCCGGCCACGGGCACCAGCCGTACAACTTCCCGAACTGTTGCGAGGGTTCTCCTCTATCCCGCCGGCGCGTATCCGCCAAAGTGGGGCCGCGCAGTTCCATCCCTTCCCCCAACCGCCCTTCGCACGTACTGGAGTCTCACGGGCACGTGCCGGCGGACGCATCCCACGTGGGTAGTGCTAGCTCTCGCGCGGCTCGACCGTCTCGCCCAAGGCGGCGTGCTAGCTCGCGCAGTTTGCGAGCGTAGCCGCCGGGGCGAGACGGTCGGGCCAAGCGAGAGCTAGCCCGGAGGCCAAGTCAGCTTTCGCCCGCCGAGCACGTGCAGGTGAAGATGGAAGATGCTTTGGCCGCCGTTTCCATTGGTGTTGATCACCGTGCGGTATCCGCTATCGGCCACGCCGGCTTCGCGCGCGATCTGCGCCGCCATCAGCGCGAGCGCGCCCACCATCGCCGGGTCCTCCACGTCGTTGAGCGATGACACGTGCTTCTTCGGAACCACCAGCGCATGAAATGGTGCCCGCGGATCGGCGTCCTGGAAAGCGAGGCAGTCGTCGTTCTCGGCGATGATCTCCGAGGCGACCTCGCGCCGGATGATCCGGCAGAAAAGGCAGTGCTTAGACATGACCGTTCGTGGAATGTGATGTCGCTGCGCGCGCGATCGCCGCGGCGGCGACTCCGGCAGTCTCAAATCGTAGCGTCGTCGAGCCCAGAGTGACAGGGCTGAAGCCGGATTCGATGAATGCGGCACGCTCCTGCTCCTCGATGCCGCCCTCGGGCCCGAGCGCAATGACGACGGGTGCAGACAACGTCGCCGACAGTATCGGGGAACCCCCGACATCGAGCAGTATGCGGGCTCCGGCCGAGGCTGCGGCGATGGCGCGCTCCGGCGGCGCGTCGGGATGCACCTCGGG
>JANLGX010000415.1 GCA_024654005.1 Gemmatimonadaceae bacterium
CAACTCGGTGCAGGTGCATACCTGAGCGGCGTGATTAGTGATTAGTGATTAGTGATTAGTGACCGCCGTTGCAGTTGCGCTGTCACTAACCACTAATCACTAATCACCAATCACTCGCAGTCACTGTCCCGCCGCGCTCCCTGAATAGCGCGGATCCACCACTCCCTCCCAGCCGTTGCCACGGCGCGCCACGGCGATCACGCGGCCGATGTAGGGCAGCGTGTCGGTGCGAATCGGCTTCAGCTTGTAGCCCATGGCGCCGAGTGAGTCGAGCACGGCCGGCGCGAACCCCCGCTCGAACCAGACAGAGTCGGGGCTCACGACGTGATGCACCCGCGGCGCGCGCATGGCGTCGAGCAGCCGCATCCGGTGATCCACCACGTTCACGATGAGCTGCACCACGCTGGTGATGATGCGCGGGCCCCCGCGCGAGCCTACCGCGAGCAGGACGCGGCCGTCCCCATCCAGCACGATCGTCGGCGCCATCGAGCTCAGCATCACCTTCCCGGGCGCTATCGCGTTGGCTTCCGCGGCCACGATCCCGTCGGCGTTCTCTGCGCCGGGGCGGGAAGCGAAGTCGTCCATCTCGTCGTTGAGAAAGAAGCCGGCTCCTTCCACGAACACTCCCGAGCCGTAGCTGTCGTTGATCGTCGTCGTCAGCGAGACGACGTTGCCGAAGCTGTCGGCGACCGCGATGTGTGTAGTCTCGTTGCCCTCGCGCACCGCGGCACGGGCCGCGCGCGTGGTCGTTGCCCGGGCAGGATCGATCGTGCGCGCGAGCCGCCGGGCGTATGCCTTGCTTGTCAGCAGCTCGGTGGGGATCGGCGCGGCGTCCGGGTCGCCTATCAGCTCGTTCCGGTCGATGAAGGCCCGCTGAAATGCCGCGAGCAGCAGGTGCGCGCGCTGCGCCGTCCCGAAGGGCGGCAGGTCGCCGAACGCCTCCAGGATGTTGAGCGACGCGGCGACGGCGATCCCACCCGAGGACGGCGGCGGCATGCCGATCACAGTATGTCCGCGGTAGCTGGTCTGTAGCGGTGCGCGCCAGCGCTCGCGGTACGACGCGAGATCTTCGGCCGTGATGAGCCCGTGTCCCCGGCGCATCTCCGCCACGATCAGCTCCGCGATCGGTCCACGGTAAAACGTCGCGGCGCCGTCGCGCGAGATCAGCTCGAGCGTGCGGGCCAGGTCCGGCTGGCGGAACAGCGTCCCCGGTCGCACGGACTCGCCGCCGGGGAGAAAGAGCGAGGCGCCGGCGTACGGCGCGATCCGCGCGCGCTGCCCGGCGATCGTACGGCTGAACGTGGTGTCCACGATGAAGCCGGCACGCGCGAGCGCTATCGCCGGCGCGATCGCTTGCTCCCGGCTCACCGACCCGAACCGCTCCAGCGCCGCGAGCATTCCCGCGACGGCACCCGGAACACCCGAGGCGAGATGACCTCGCGTGCTCGCGCTCGGAGGGACTCCCGGACGTGAAAACATGTCGCGCGTCGCCGCTGCCGGCGCACGCTCGCGAAAATCGAGCGCGGCCGTGCTGCCGTCCGCCAGGCGGACGAGCATAAACCCGCCGCCGCCGATGTTGCCGGCCTCGGGGTGGGTCACCGCGAGCGCGAACGCGATCGCGACCGCCGCGTCCACCGCGTTTCCGCCGCGTCGCAGGATATCTACTCCGACGGCGGTCGCCAGCGAGTCGTTGCTCGCGACCATGCCGTGTTGGCCGAATGCCGCGGTGGCACTCGCGCCGAGATCCCAGCCGGGCTCGAAGCCTCCGCCGGTCGCGGCGCTCCCGCGGGGAAGTCCCTGGCATCCGGCCGCAAAAAAAACGCAGGACGCGACGAGCATCCGTCGCGCCCCGCGCATACCACTTACAACCCTCTGCCTCAGCACG
>JANLGX010000418.1 GCA_024654005.1 Gemmatimonadaceae bacterium
CATGGAGCCCTCCTTCACGTACTTCTCGCTCGAACGCTCGAAGAAATCGCGCACGCGGTCGAGCGGGGGCCGCGATTCGTCGCCGAGACACTGATCCAGGCCGGCGTGGACTCCCTGCATGTAGCGGTCGATGACTTGGAGCGCGAAATCTTCCTTGTCGGCGAAGTGGTGATAAAACGAGCCCTTGGGAACTCCGGTCGCGTCGAGCAGCGCCTGGATTCCCATGTCGTTGTAGCCGCGCTCGAGCAGCATTTTGAGACCGGCTTCGAGCAGGCGGATTTTGGTGGCGTTGGTCATATGGTTCCGGCTACTAGACCATTCGGTCTAATCGCTGTAGCCTAATCCCCCTGCGGCTACTGTCAAGCCCGTGGATCCCGTCGAGGAGCGGGCGCTCCTCGAGGAGCTGATCGACGGGGTGAAGCCGCCGGATCTAACAGGCGGGCGGCTGGGTTATCTCCTCTTCACCGCCCACTTCGCGATGAATCGGCCGACGTACGCCGCTCCCGCCGTGGCGAGTATCAGAAACAAAGCGACCACCGGCAGGGTCAGGGCCAGCATGAGCAACGCTCCCCAGCCGGCAGCGACGCCGAGCCACCATTTGTGAGGGACGAGAAGTCCGATGACCAACGCGCTGGGGACGTGCCAGGCCGCGATGTACGCGGCGAGTGTGAACGTCGACCAGCTCGCCGGTGAATCGGAGAACGTGATGACGAATCCCCAGAAGCCGGTGACGATGATCAGCAGGATCGCGATTGCTATGCGTACTCGCACGTGTCTCACCCTTAAGCTTTGCGGCGGCGAAAGATGCGCGTATCCAGCCGCGTCCCGCCACCCTTAGTCCTTGTATCTACCGGATATGAGGAAAGAGCGCGAGAATCGTGGGCGGCGTCAACGTCGGCGTATTCGCGCCCTCGGCATTCGGCACCGCGAAGCCGAGGGCCTTCGAGACCTGGTATTGCTTCGCGTCGCGCGAGCGGGTCGAGGTCGTGCCGGGCGGCTACTTCAAGCGAGACCAGTTTCTGTTTCCGCGGGAGCAGTTTCTCGTGCAGGGCGCCGTGCCGTCACCGGCTGCATGACGGAATCGCTAGCTTTGAGCACATGTCCATCGGCGTACAAACCATCGCGATTCTCACCGGCGGCGGCGACGTCCCCGGACTCAACCCGGCGATCCGCGCGATCACAATCCGCGCGCTGCGTGAAGGACACCGAGTCGTCGGCGTGCGGCGCGGCTGGGCCGGACTCGTCGACTACAGTCGGGAGAAGAACGCCGACAACTCAGCCAACGTGCAGGAGCTGTCGGAAGCCATCGTGAATCGCGCCGGCCGGACCGGCGGCACCTTCCTGCACACGTCGCGCACGCGGCCGAGCCATCTCCCGCGCGAGCGCGTGCCGGTGCACCTCACCGGCTACGGCGAGCCGGTCAACGACGTCACGAAGGACGTGCTCCGCAATCTCGAGCACATCGGTGTGGACGTGCTCATTCCGATCGGCGGGGACGACACGCTCAGCTACGCCAAGCGCCTGCACGACGAGGGCGTGCACGTCGTCGCCATTCCGAAGACGATGGACAACGACGTGTACGGCACGGACTACTGCATCGGCTTCAGCACCTGCGTCACGCGCACGATCGAGCTGACGCACCGGCTGCGCACGTCGGCCGGATCGCACGAGCGCTTCCTCGTCATCGAGGTGTTCGGCAGGTACGCCGGCTTCACGTCGCTCCTGCCGACGATGGCCGGCGCGGCCGATCGCTGCGTCATCCCGGAGCACCCGGTGGACTTCGAGCATCTCACCGAGCTGCTGACGCTGGATCACAACAGGAACCCGAGCAGGTACTCGGTGGTGCTGGTGTCGGAGGGCGCGCGGCTGACCTCGCAGGAAGGCATGAGCTTCGAGAGCGAGGAGACCGACATGTTCGGTCACCGCAAGCTCGGCGGCATCGGCGACAAGGTCGCGTCCGCGCTGAAGGAGTACTCACCCAGATACAACAACGGCCGGCGGATCGACGTCGTCAGCCAGCGGCTCGGCTACCTCGTCCGCTCGGGCGACCCGGACGCGCTCGACTCCATCGTGCCGATGGCGTTCGGCAACCTCGCGCTCGACCTCATCCTGAAGAAGCAGTTCGGCCGGCTCGTGAGCGTGCACCGCGGTTTCTACGACAGCGTGTCGATCTCGAGCGTGACGTCGGAGAAGAAGGTCGTCGACGTGAAGAAGTACTACCACACCGAGCGCCTGCGGCCGATCTACGACTTCGACGGCGCGCCGCTGCTCATCATGACGAGCGACTGATGGGTTTGCGGAGAGGCGCGAGAATCTCTCGCATCACAGGGCACGGAGCTGTCTGACGCACGGCGTCAGGCTCAGTCGCTGCTCTTCGGGGGCTGCTTCGTCTTGATCACGATTACCCCATTGGCTCCCCGCACGCCGTAGATCCCCGTGTCCGCGGGGTTCCTCAACAGGGTAATCGATTCGATGTCATGCGGACTGATGCCGGTCAGCGCGCCGCCGGGCCCCGGGCGAAATGGTGTGCCGTCGATGAGGTACAGCGGTTCGTTGCTGCTGCGGAACGACGATGGTCCCCCCAATACCTGAACAGCGATGCCGCCATCAGGACTCCGCGTGACCGACAGGCCGGGCGACGTGACCCGAAGGACCTGATCGACCGGCTCGATGGCGCTGAGATCCTGGTCAGGCCGTGGGTTGCTGGAAGCACAATCGGCGAATGTGATGAGCAGGCAAAGCGGGAGCGCTGCGCGTGCCGGGGAGGGTGTCATGGGATTTGGCCGCCGAACCGCTCGGTAGGAAACGGACCTGCGTCGGGCGGGTGTGTCCGGCGCTACTTCTGGATTTAACTCGGTCGGCGGGAACCGCAAGAGGCCGGCACTGGCAATGGCGGCGAACCGGGCATTCGCTCCGCCAATCCCCTGATTCAGGGCGTAAGGAGCAGCCCCATTACGGGAAGAATCATTACGATCGAAAAGGCGATGCCTAGCGTCCAGCTAAGCCATGGCCTCCCGGGATGATTGACCCAGTAAAAGAGCACGACTGAGAATAGAAAGGACTGGAGAAGGACTTCCCACAAACCAAGGAACTGACGCAACGGCGGAATGACCGTGTAGATCAGCCCCTCCACGGAGCCCGGAGCCGGTCCGAATGTGGCTAGCACGCCGAGAGCAAGCAGCAGCCACCACAGAACCAGCCACCCGCGCCTTTCGGCGAAGAGGACGCTGCGCAGAGGATAGAAAGCCAGGCCGAAGATGACGCCGCGGACCGGTTGGAATAATGGACCAGCCATGACCCACGGATCCGAAACGGGGCGCATGAAATAAGACAATGGGGGCTCCGAAAACGTCTTCTCATACCCCCCGAGCGTGTATGCCAGCACTCCCGCAACGAAATAGGTAATCGTATGCACGATGAGCGTCTTGAGAGTCAGAGTTGGCAGGCTGACTCGCTGCTCTTTTGGCTCGTCAATCATTGGTCATTTGAAAGGTGGAATCTTTTCACAACTGCAGTCCGCCTCTCCATCATTCATGGTTCTCCGCCAGCTGCTGCCGGAGCTTCACGACGAAGCGCTGGCCCTCGCCGACGCGTTCGACTTCCACGGCGATAGCGTCCAGCGACTGCTGCAGCCGATCGAGGCGCTCGTCGAACAGCGGTGCGCTCGGCGTCCCTTCGCGGCCCCCGCGCGGCGCGACTCGCCGAGCCACGTACAGTCCGAGGAGCAGCAGGACGACGTGCCCCCCCGCATGCGCTACCTCGCCGAACGCGGCGGCGAACACCGCGCCCCCGGCGTTGAGGAGCGCGAATAACAAGGAGCCGTACAGCCACAGCTTCGTGCGTCGAGTCATGCCGTGCCGGGTTTAGTTGCTATAGCCTACGGCCCGGGCGCTACCGAAGTTTCCCGACGGCGGTGGCGATTCGTCCTGCCGCGGCGTCACCGACACAATGATGATGCCCGCGGGATCAGCCTGGTGTGGGCAGGGGCGTCTCGTCAGCTTCACGCTCGAGTCAGCCGGAAAGGTCCCGGAGTTCGGTCCAGAACTCTCGAGGAGAAATGATGCGAAGGTCAACCTTCCTGGCGATGGTGAGCAGGTCAGCGTCGCCGGTGATGATTACGTCGACATTCGCCGCTCGAGCATTCGCCAGTACCCATCGGTCCGACTCGTCTCGAACCATGAGCTCGTCCATTGTCGCGGGCTTTGGAACGACCTCATACGACCGCAGGAGACCTTCGACCTGCGTACCGTGCGCGAGCGGGACCTTGAACTTCTCTACCAGGACCTTGCGGAGCTCCTCAAGGACAGTTTCTCCGACTACAAGCTCGTGCTCGGCAATGATCACGCGGAACAAATCCGCGCAGAGACCTCGTGTCGCGAAGGCGCTCACAAGCACGTTGGTGTCGAGAAACACCCTCACGAAACGTCGCGGATCACATCCTCATCAGTGAGGTAACCGGCTGCCTCCGCAAACGGTGCAACCCGTTGCCTCAACTCGTCGAATTGGAGCAGGGCAAGCTGTCGGCGAAGCGCTTCCCGGACGACCTCGCTTCGGGTTCTGCCGAGGCGGCGGCTGACGCGGGCCAGCCGCCGGGCGAGCTCGCGATCGAGGCGAACGGTAACGGTGTCGGCCATGTAAGACAATGTAAGACATCTCTGGGCCCAGCGCAACGTGATTGCGGCCCTATTTCCGCGAGACGGAATCCCGCTCCTGCACCGTTCCGAACCGGCCGCGGAGCGCGAGATAGAGCAGAATTGCCGCGACCGCACCCAGTGTGTCCATCAGCATGTCCTTCTGAGCGTCCCAGATGTCACCCTGACTGCCGAGAAAGTCCGCACCCGCTTCGGCGTTGCCGCCATACGCGGCGTACACCCACTCGATGAGCTCGTATGACATCGCCACGAAGCTGATCGCGAAGATGGCGAAGACACACGCCATCGCCACGCTCAGCCGCTTCCTGACGATCAGGTATTCGGCGATGCCGAACGCGTAGAAGCCGACGCTGAAGTGGCCGATCCGGTCGTACATGTTCCGCTCGAACCCGAAGGCGCGGTTGAACCAGTCGAACGGTACGCGCTCGAACGTGTAGTGTCCTCCGATCGTATGCACATACGGGAGGACCGACATCAGAATGTAGGCAAGCGGAGAGAACCTCACCCCGCGCAGATACAGAACGACGAGCGCCAGCACGACCAGGACGATGGGGATGTTCTCCGCCCACCATACCGCCCGGTCATACGGACCGATCGCGCCCCAAATGAAGAGCAATACGTAAACGGTGAGCAGGATGTGCGGAATGCGATCGTTGAATCTCCGCACCGCGCTTACCCGCCTTCCGTGCACGCTGTGCGGCGGGCAACCACCGCGGCGCGCGGGAGATCATTCCCGAACTCATTCGCGTCACTTCCAACGACGGCCTCGCCTACCAAATCACCGTTGCGGCGACGCGCGACGCGCACCAAGGTTGATTGGAAGCCGTTCGACCATGTCAGCACGACGCTGTCGGCGGTAGCCGTCCACCGCGGAGTTCCGGGGAAGCGGTTGCCATATGGGTACGCGATATCGGGGCGCAGAACCCATCCGCCGCGCGCCGCGCCAACGGTATCGAGGCGCACGCTCGAGGGGAGCTTGTGATAGGTGGCGTTAACACCCAGCGGTCGTGACCAACTGCCGAGGGACAGCTCGTAACATCCGGCCAGCGAGGCGGGCGCTTCCGCCGCTGTCGCCTGCGCATGACCCGACCGCGACGCCACGGCCAACGCAAGCCCTCCGGTCAGTACAAACGACACCAGACGATTCATATAGGTCTGTTCGGAGCTACCTATCTTCCCGGTTGCTCAACCGTAATATTTGGATCAGGCAAGGTCGAAGCGGTCGAGGTTCATCACCTTGGTCCACGCCGTCACGAAGTCCTGCACGAACTTCTCCTTCGCGTCGGCGCTGCCGTAGACCTCGGCAAGGACCCGCAGCTGCGAGTTGGAGCCGAAGACGAGGTCGACGCGCGTACCGGTCCACCTAACCTTGCCCGTCTTCCGGTCGCGCCCTTCGAACACTTCCCTCGCCTCCGAGGTCGGCTTCCACTCGATGCTCATGTCGAGCAGGTTGACGAAGAAGTCGTTGGAGAGCGCCTCTTGCTTCGAGGTCAATACCCCGTGCTTTGCGCCGCCTACGTTGGTGCCCAGCATGCGCATGCCGCCGACGAGGACCGTCATTTCGGGTGCCGTGAGCGTCAAAAGCTGCGCTCTGTCGAGCAGCAGTCGCTCGGCAGATACCGCGAACTCGCCTTTCATGTAGTTGCGGAAACCGTCGGCGATCGGCTCGAGCACCGCGAAGGACTCGGCGTCCGTCTGGTCCTGCCTCGCATCCATGCGTCCGGGGTTGAACGGCACCTTCACGGTAACGCCGGCCTTCTTCGCGGCCTGCTCGACGCCCGCGCAGCCCGCAAGCACGATCAGGTCGGCGAGCGACAGCTTCTTGCCCCCCTTGGCCTTCTTGTTGAAGTCGGCCTGGATGCCCTCGAGTGCCTTCAGCACTTTCGCCAGCTGTGCCGGCCGGTTCACGGCCCAGTCCTTCTGCGGGGCGAGCCGGATGCGCGCGCCATTGGCGCCGCCGCGCTTGTCGGAGCCGCGAAAGGTGGACGCCGACGCCCAGGCCGCCGACACGAGTTGCGACACCGACAGCTTTGAGGCGAGGATCCTCTTCTTGAGGTCGGTAAGCTCCTTCTCGCCGATCAGCTTGTGGTTGACGGCGGGGATCGGGTCTTGCCAGATCAACTCTTCCTTCGGCACTTCCGGTCCCAAGTAGCGAACGCGTGGGCCCATGTCGCGGTGCGTCAGCTTGAACCAGGCGCGCGCGAAGGCGTCGGCGAAGGCCTGCGGGTCCTCATGGAACCGGCGCGAGATCTTGCCGAACTCCGGATCGAAGCGCAGCGTCAGGTCGGTGGTCAGCATGGTGGGCTTGTTCAACTTGCCTGGGACGTGCGCGTCGGGAATGATCGCTGGCGCGTTCTTGGCCACCCATTGCTTGGCGCCGGCCGGCGACTTGACCAGCGCCCATTCGTACTTGAACAGGATCTCGAAGAAGTTGTTACTCCACAGCGCCGGGGTCTTGGTCCAGGTTACTTCCAGGCCGCTCGAAATCGTGTCGGCGCCGCGGCCCGTGCCGTAGTCGCTCATCCAGCCCAGGCCCTGCGCCTCCAGCGGCGCGGCTTCCGGATCCGGGCCCTTGTGCGATTCCGGGGCGGCACCATGGCACTTACCGAAGCTGTGGCCGCCGGCGATGAGGGCGACGGTCTCTTCGTCGTTCATCGCCATGCGGCTGAAAGTGGCGCGGATGTCCTTGGCGGCGGCCATGTAGTCGCCGCTCGCGTTCGGGCCTTGCGGGTTCACGTAGATCAGGCCCATGTGGGTGGCGCCGAACGGCCCCAGATCCCGATCGCCGCTGAAGCGCTTGTCGACGCCCAGCCACGCGATCTCCTCACCCCAGTTCACGTCCTCGTCCGGCTCCCACACGTCCGCGCGGCCGCCGCCGAAGCCGAAGGTCCTGAAGCCCATGGACTCCAGCGCGACGTTACCGGCGAGGATGATTAAGTCGGCCCACGAAATCTTCCTGCCGTACTTCTGCTTGATCGGCCAGAGCAGGCGCCGTGCCTTGTCGAGATTGACGTTGTCGGGCCAGCTGTCGAGGGGCGCGAATCGCTGCTGGCCCCGGCCGCCGCCGCCGCGGCCGTCGGCAATGCGGTAAGTTCCGGCGGCGTGCCAGGACATGCGGATGAAGAACGGGCCGTAGTGGCCAAAGTCCGCCGGCCACCAGTCCCGCGAGTCGGTCATCAGCTTGACCAGATCCTTCTTCAGCGCCTTGTAGTCGAGGCTCTTGAACTCCTTCGCGTAGTCGAAGCCGTTGCCCATCGGGTCGGATTTCGCGGAATGCTGGTGCAGCAACTCCAGTCGAAGCTGGCTCGGCCACCAGTCGCGGTTGGTCCTGCCAACGCCGGCGATGTGGGTGAACGGGCACTTGCCTTCCCCACCGGTGCACTCCGAAGCGTCGGCTGTCAGCTTCATTGGATCGTCAGGCCGATCGGCGCCGCGGCGCCCTCCAGGGCTTGATCCGACGGAGGGTCGCCGCGAGCTCTTCTTCCGCGACTTCGGTGTCGTATGCGGCCTGAGCACGCAGCCAATACCCGTTTGACAGTCCGAAAAACTTGCAGACTCGCAAGTCTGTGTCTGCGGTGATCGCCCGCCGACCAGCGATGATTTCACCAATGCGCTGCGGCGGCACCCCAATCTCCTTCGCCAACCGATACTGGGTAATTCCCATGGGGCGGAGAAACTCCTCGAGCAACAATTCTCCGGGCGTAACGGGCTTAAGCTTCGGCATTTGCGCAGCCTCAGTGATAATCGACAATCTCGACGTCCGCCGCACCCGCGGCCGTCCACCGGAAGCAGATGCGATACTGATCGTTCACCCGAATGCTGTACTGACCCACCCGGTTGCCCTTGAGCGCTTCCAGACGATTCCCGGGTGGCACTCGAAGGTCGTCTAAACGCCCGGCAATCTGCAACTGGCGCAGCTTGCGACGCGCACCGTTCTGAATGCTGTGAAACCGGCGGACATTCCGTCCTGCCGCGAGGGCTTCCGTATCGGCATCACGGAACGATACGATCACCGGCGGATATTACCGCAGCGCGTGATTAACGTCAAGCGTGACTATCCGCGCTTGGCTGATCCGGCGTAACGTTCAAGTTCTGCTGCAAGCACATCAAACAAATTGCGAGCGAAGCGAGCTACAGAAAAGTGATTGTCAGCAGCAACGTGTGTTAGGCGGCGCAAGCTTGGGGTCTACAGCGTCGCGAGCCAACTGGCCCACGCGATATCGCTTGTGCCCAAGTCATGCCCACCATTTAGTCGAAGTAGCAGGGCATGAGCGGCTAAGCTGGCTCGAGGGTACTCGGCGCGAAGGTGCGTGAGCACCCAACTCCCATTGTCACGAAGAAGAGGGCGTGCCAATGCGGCGCTCACTTGCGTGTGCTCGAGCAACTCCAAGACGTCCTGTGTGGCGCCTACATTTGTCCCACCGAGCAAGGCGCGCAGCGTTGGAGTAACCGGTTCCCAGTTGACAGTACGTGTCGGCAGCCCCCGGAGCACCAAGAGCGCGGCTGTGCGCACCGCCTCGTTTCCGTCGCGAAGTGCCTCGGCGAGCCCCCACCACGTAGAATCTTGTTCCGCGAAGTTTGCGAGCACCGCGGCGGCAATGACACGATTCGCATAGGGGCCGTCTCTGCGCAACGCGGCAAGAGCGGTACGACGGTCGGCTTCGGCACGATGCGTGTCCAAAAAGCTCCACAGACGATCTGCATCCGCTTGTGCCGCCTTGGGACGAGAACGGATCGCAGCCAATCGAAGCGCGGGATCACTGTTGTATGACTGTAGTGGTCCGAGCAGTCGACCCATCCAGAGAGTTCCAACGGCGTCCGTCACAGGGATAACCACCGCGGCGTAGTTTGGACGCAGCACCTTGAAGGTGTCCCTCGGTGCCGACCGCCACCGCACGCGCGCGGAGTCTTGGGGCTCGATGACTTTTATGATGAGGTAGTGCCTAGTGGGCTCACCTGACATGGAATACGTCAGGTCATTCACCAACGCGTCCGCAAAGTGCAGCGAGTCTCGTAGCGTGACCATACAAGCCGCATCCGCGAGCGTTTGACCGGGGACTCTCTGTCCAATCGAATCCTGTAACGCTTTGAGCGTCCATCGCTGCAGGCCCAACACCTCGACGCGGGCGTGAGGGGCATCGTACGCCACTTGGGCGCCGACTGTCTCGGCTACGGAAGCGGTGAGTAGCGCTGACAATGCGGCCAGAGCGACGACATGGTAGCTAGTGAGTTGCATCCCGATGACTCCTCGGCGAAATGTGACGCCTAACTATTCAATTATACGGTCAGAATAGACTGCGACTCCGCACGAATTCCCGCAACCGCACGCCGGGTTTCACCGCCGATCAAACTTCTTCCCCCGATAGAAGACCATACGTCGCAGCGGTTTAGAATTCCGCAAGCCGACGGACCATGCGAATTAGGCTGCAAGGACGCGGCTGCGTTGCTCCGTGTCATAGTCTCCGGAGAACAGAGGCCGTCGAGCCTATCGATAATCGCCCGCGCGTACTGTGAGTCTAGGTCTACAACCGGTCTGCTGGGCTGCGAACGCCAAGGCCGCCCCGGTTTAGGACATGCGTGTACACCATCGTCGTGCGCACGTCGCTGTGTCCCAGCAGCTCCTGAATGGTGCGGATATCGGACCCGGATTCCAACAAGTGCGTCGCGAAGGAATGGCGAAGCGTATGACAGGTCGCTCGCTTGGAGATCCCGCTCGCACGCACGGCGACGGCGAACGCACGCTGGATGACGGTCTCATGCAGGTGATGCCTGCGGCTCTTGGCAACGGCACGCGACGGTCCTTGTCGCCCTTGCCGCTACGTACAACGATCTCCGCACGATCGAAGTCCACGTCCTTCACGCGAAGACTCAGGCACTCGAGCAGACGCAGCCCGCTCCCATACATCAAAACCGCGCACAACCGCGGAACGCTACGCATCCGCGAGAGAATCGCTCGAACCTCATCCGGCGATAGAACCACGGGCAAACGACGGGCAGACTTTGCACGCGCCACTCCCGACACAAAACCGGGACGATCGGGTAACGAGAAACGGCCATCGAGGAAGAGGATCAACCTGTCCCTACCGAAACGCGAAATCGTTCTCACGCAGCGACGTTCATAACCGCGCGGCGGCGTTGCCGGCCGGGTCTACGCCCCTATCGGATGCCAGGTCGTCTTGAACTCGATGAAGTTGCGGATCTCATACACGCTCTGCGCGGACTCCGAGAACCAGTCGATCACCTGCTCCGACGACCGCGCGCGCAGCCGCTTCACGCTCTCGGCCGCGCCGAGCGCGAGCTCCTTCTTCTCGGCGGCGCCCACCACCGCGTCCAGCCCGCGGATGTGCGTGTGCGTCGCGAACGTCGGCACCAGCTCCTTGCGCTGGCCGGTGAGGATGTTGACGACGCCGCCGGGGAGATCCGACGTCGCGAGCATCTCGCCGAGCACGATCGCGGGATACGGGTGCTGCTCCGACGCGAGCACGACGACCGCGTTGCCGCTCACGATCACCGGCGCCACCTGCGAGATGAGCGCGAGCAGCGGCGAGCCGTCGTCCACGATCACGCCGACGATGCCCACGGGCTCGACCACCGTGAAGTTGAAGAACGGCCCCGACACCGGATTGGTGTTGCCGAGCACCTGCTCGAATTTGTCGGCCCAGCCGGCGTAGTAGATCAGCCGGTCCACGGCGGCGGCGACTTCCCTGCGCGCGACCGCGGGCGAGACGCCGCTCGGCCCCGATATCGCCGCGGCCATCTCGTCGGAGCGCGACTCCAGCATCTCGGCCAGGCGGTACACGATCTGCGCGCGGTTGTACGGCGTGCGCTTGGCCCACGCCGCGCCGGCTTTCGCGGCGGCTTCGACTGCGTTGCGGAGATCCTTGCGCGTGCACAGCGGAATGTTGGCGAAGAAGTTTCCGTCACCGCCCTTGAGCGGATAAGTGCGGCCGGATTCGGATCGAATAAATTCGCCGCCGACGTAGACCTTGGGCGTTTTTGCAACTGGGACGCGGGACTTCAACGGCGCTGCGTGCTGCGTGCTGCGTCCTGGAGAGGACGTGCCATTCGAAGGCTTGCGGCTGTCCCCGGACATCAGGTCAACCTCACGTAATCCAACAACCCCTGCCTGCCGCCTTCCCGGCCAAAGCCGCTCTCCTTGTAGCCGCCGAACGGCGACGATGGATCGAACTTGTTGAACGTGTTCGCCCACACTACGCCGGCCTTCAGCTCGGTGCTCATCTTCAGGATGCGCGAGCCCTTGTCGGTCCACACGCCGGCCGACAAACCGTACGCGGTGTTGTTCGCCTTCTCCACCGCTTCATCGAGCGTGCGGAAAGTCAGCACGCTCAGTACCGGCCCGAAGATCTCCTCGGTCGCGATGCGGTGGCTCTGCGTCACGCCGGTGAAGATCGTCGGACGATAG
>JANLGX010000423.1 GCA_024654005.1 Gemmatimonadaceae bacterium
GCCCGATGCCCCTGCCGTGCGTCGCCGTGTGCCTCTCGTTGTCGATTCATGGGGCATGCTAGCATGCTGCGGTGGCTAGCACACCTATTCAACACTCCAACAACAGCGATGTCCCGTCTCGTATCCATGCCAGTTGGGGGCGTGCTGTGTGATATACCCGCTGCATGACGTTGGACCAGACCAGTAGTCGCTGGTGAGGGCGTACTTGCCGTGGGGCATCGTTACCCATTCGCGGATGTGTCCCAACATCATGCGCGCACCAGTTGCGCCCACGCACCGAGGGTAGGCGCCAGCGCTGCTCTGTTGGTCGAGTCGCAGCAGTTCTGCAGCGTCCCGCCGCGCGATGCGGTCCCACCTTGGTGGGGGAGAGGGGTAGGGCCGCACCGGCGGACAGGACGCAGCCACTGTACCACGGCAGGCGTGGACCCACTCGCGGTAGGTGCACAGACGACGCCCGCGCGACGCGCACAATGCCTCGGCGTCCCAGGTCGCGCCGTGCGTGTCGAGGTAGACCTCTGGGATCGCACTCAACGCGAGCATGGCCGTGGTGTCTGCGTAGCCTGGCCACGGCAGCACCTCGATGCACGAGCCCACGCCCGTCGGCACCATGTCTGGCGGGCATGCCAGGACCAGAAGCAGGACAAGGTAGTTCATCGTCTGAAAGCAGGTCACCGCGGTCGGCCGCTGCGCCCGGAGCCTAGCCGCTGGCCAGCGCGGTGGTCAAGTGAGCCGCGAACGGAGACGCGCCGTCGCTTTGCGCACGCTTTCCGTAGCCGCATCGGCGTTTGAGGCGTCCAGCCGTTGCAGCGCTGCTACTTTGGCGTCGGCGCATTCAGAGCATGGCGACGCTCTTCGACAGCTGCAATCGCGGCCGTCATCTCGAGCGCGCTTCCGGCTACGGAGGCGAGCCGCTCGCTCGACGTTCGTTGCTCGCTGACGCGCAGATCGTTGATGCGCCTTATCTCGCGGTCCTTCGCCTCGAGTTGGGTGGTGAACCACTTCCAGAGCAGCCGCAGGCCGATCCCAAAGCCGGCGAACAGTGTCGTGATGATCGCCGCGAGAGGTTCCCAGCTCACGCACCAACCCCCAGGCCGTCGCCAGCCCGATGAGCAAAGCGCCGCAGAGCACAAACACGTCCCATTGCATCACGCGTCCCTTCCTGTCGCCCCCACGGTGTTCTCCAGCTTGCCGAGAATCGCCTCAGCCTTCGCCTCTGCCTGCTCTGGTGTCAGCCAGCGGGACAGCAGCTGCACTAAGAGCTTCTTGATGACCTCGTGGCCGGCGATGGCGCTCGAGCCACAGAGCACGCCCCAGAGCGACACCCTCGCGGCGGCGGCTAGCGTGGTTTCCCCGGTGCGCAGGAGCAGCAACTGGTCGCCGAAGACGATGAGGTATCCGAGCGCCAGCACGATGATTGGCAACGACCAATCTGGCATCGCGCTCCATTTCGCCTTGAGCAACCGACCTGCGCCGCCGGTGATGAAGGCCACTATGGCCAGCCACTCCAGAACGCCTAGCAGATGCCACAACATGAAAGCACCGTACCAAGCCGACGGGGCGCCTGTCTACGTGCGCGCCTGGTAGGTGATCTCAGTCCAGGCCGTGACCTCAAGCGCCCACCCAGCGGGGGCGGTAACCTCGGTGCGCACGCTGGTGTTGCCGTTCTGGGCGATGGTGACGGTGGCGCCGACGGTGGCGAGCTCCGAATAGATGGGGGTCAGCACCCCGGGCTGAATCACCCCGCCGTCCTTCCAGAAGGAACGGATCGCCTCGTAGTAGCCTGCTCGCGTGGTGCCGCCGGCCTTGCCCCACATGCTCACGCGGGTCCGATAGGTGACCAAGTCGCCATCCGCCAGGTTGACGTCCTGGATCACGTCCGTTGCGAGCGCTGCGACATCGGTGTCCTCAGCGTAGTAGGTTTCCACGCTGTCGCCGTTCTTGAACGCTCCGAACACCTGGCTCGCCAGGACGTTGCGGACGACCCTCGTCCCGTCCAGGTTGATGGTGTCCGAAAACGTCCACGAGCCGCTAACGAGCTGCGCGCCGTCATGCTTGCAGGAGCTGTCGCTCAAGGCGTCCAGTTGTGAACGCACG
>JANLGX010000428.1 GCA_024654005.1 Gemmatimonadaceae bacterium
GGTGCGGCACCGCATGGGGCTGGCGTGCTACTGGACGGGGCGGTCAGTGGAAGCGCTCGAGCATTACGCGGCCGCGCTGGACGCGGCGGCGGATGCCGCCGACCCCGCGATGTCCGTTCGGATCCGTCTCGGCCGGAGCATCTGCGCGCAGGACGTGGGGCGGTTCGCCGACGCCGCGGCCGACGTGACGGCCGCGCTGGTCGAGGCGGAGAAAACCGGCAATCCCGCGCTGACGGCGCGGGTGCATCGCGCACTGCTGCTGCTGCACGCGTGGAGCGGCGACGTCGCGCGCGCGCGGGAGCACGGCCGCAAGGCCGTCGCGCTGGCGGAAGAGAGCGGGCAGAAGGTGCTCGCTTGGTCCGCACACTGGGGAATGGCGATGCTCGCGGGGCTCGATAGCGACGCGAACGGAGTGGTGGAGCACGTCTCCGCCGCGTCGAGACTCGCCGACGAGCTGCGCTCGCCGCTGCTCCCGCTGTGGACCGCCGAGCTGTCGGTGCAGTACGCATCCGGCGTGGGCAACTGGGAGACGGGAATCGCCACCGGCGAGCGGGCGATCGCGCAGGCGCGCGCGCTCGCGCAGAAGACATTGCTGCCGCGCCTGCTGGTGTGGACGGGAACGATCCATCTCTGGCGCGGCGAGCACGCGCGCGCACTCGAGATGTTCGAGGAGGCGTGGAAGATGTCGGGCGCGGAGCGCGGGGCGGAGCGCGCGGTGGACGTGCCGTCGGTGGTGCCGGCGCACCTCGGGATGGCGGCGTACCATCTCGCGACCCGCAATTACGCCGAGGCCGTGAAGGTCGGGGAGGCGGGCCTCGCGATCGCGGACCGCGCGGGCCATGTAGTGTGGGCGGTGCAATGGCTGCTACCGCTCGTCACCGAAGCGGCGCTGTACAACGCCGATTTCGCCACCGCCGAGAAGCACTGCGCGCGCCTGCGCAGCGAATCGAAGCGGCTGAACCACCGACTCGCGGCCGCGTGCGCGCAAGCCGGCGAGGGCTTGCTGACGCTGTTGCGCGATCGCGATCCCGCGCGCGCGGCGAGGGAGCTGAAGGCGGCCGCTGAGCAGCTGGAAGAGCTGCAGTATCCCCACTTCGGAGCGAGGATGCGCCGGCAGTACGCCCGCGCTCTGGCGGAAGCGGGCGATCGCGAGCAGTCCGCGCGCGAGCTGCGTCGGGTGCACGATCTGTTCGCCCGGTTGGGCGCCGCCGCCGAGCTGGATGCCACCCGCGACCAGCTCCGGACGCTGGGCTTCCGTCTGCCGCCCAAGACCATGGGCGAGGGCGCCGCGGGACTCACCGCCCGCGAGATGGAGATCGCGCGGATGGTCGCCGCGCGGAAGGCAAACAAGGAGATCGGCGCGGCGCTCAAGATATCCGCCCGAACGGTGAGCACTCACCTGTCCAACATCTTCTCCAAGCTCAGCGTGGAATCGCGCGGAGAGCTGGCGGATTACGTGCGCGAGAAAGGGCTGCTGTAGCGCGCCTCGCTACGCGGTCTTTTCCGTGGAAGCGGGGGAGCAGGCGGACAAGTACCTGGTCAGCGCTAGGGAGTGCTGCTGCCGGTCGCGCGCGATCCGGTCCGCGAGCCTGGCCAGCGCCGGGTCCATCGCCCGCGTGTTGATCAGCCCGAAGACCGCGCAGTCGCGGGTGGCGTCGTCCAGCAGCTGGCCAACTCGCCCGGCGACGTCCTCCGTCCGCTTCAGCGCTCCCTCCGGCGCCGCCCTGCGATGCTGGTCGAGCTCGGATTCCGCTATGGCCGGCGAATACTCCGTGACTTCGAGGTAGGATCTGAGCGCGTGGAAGTGCTTCCAGCTGTCGTGCAGCTCGCAGGTCAGGAGCGCGGACGCCACGGAGTCGCCCGCGAGCGCGGACAGCAGGTGGCTGAGGCCGACGGTCCGCCGCGCGGCCCTGAGCGCCGCCCGCCTCACCAGCAGCATGACTTCGGTGTCGACCCTGGCCGCGGCCAGATCGACAGTTCCCCAATCGACGTCCGACGCGACGGACCAGCTCCTCCGCGATCCGGTGTCCGCGGTGCCCGGCAGCTCCATCCGATGCTCCTGTGTGATGACGAGCGGAGTATCGCCACCGGGGCGCCGCGGCTGAATGCGCCGAGCTACGTAGCAGGCCCGCGGGAATTACGTAGCTCACGGGCGCCGTGGAAGCCGGTCGACGTCTGGTACTATTCGGGACGCCGCATACGTCATCACGCGTATCGGTTTCAATCGGCCGCAACCGCAAGCTTCCCTCCTCGCGATGGCGATCCGAATTCACTTACCTGGGAGGAGCGATGCGGGCATTCATGAAAGTCGCCGCGATTGGGCTGTTTGGACTCGCGGCGGCGTGCGGCGGCGGCGATGGGATCAACGAGCCGGTTTCGATCGCGGGCACCTACAACCTCGAGACGATCGACGGGCAGTCGCCTCCGGTCGTCGTGTTCGACGAGCCCGGATTCAAGGCCGAGATCCTGTCGGGCAACTTCATTCTGGCCGGCGACAAGACCTTCACGACGAACGTCGTGTTCCGGATCACCGAAGACAGCCAGGTCTCCACGGAGAGCGAGTCATTCGGCGGCACGTACGCCGTCTCGGGCTCCACCGTGACGTTCGCGTACTCGGACGGAGACAGCGAGAGCGCGACGCTCGTTGGCAACACCCTGACGTTCACCGACGGCAGCTCGACGGCGGTGTTTCGGAAGTAGCGCCGCCGTAGGCGGCGGGCCGGCCGAACGGAGCGCTGCGCCGCGATCGAGCCCGCCAGCGGCTCTGCCGCGGCGCAGATTGTGCGAATCGGTGGGGACGCTCGAAAGACCCCCGGCTCGCTCATGGGAGGCACGTTGTCATTCGGTCCCGTCGTTCTCGTAGCGCTGCTACTGTCCGGCTTCGCGCGGACCGCGTCGGCGCAGGTCGTCACGCCCGCGCCGGCGGATTCCACGGTCGCGCTCGCGGCGCTCATCGCGGAAGCGTCGCTGGTGAACGCGCGCGTGCCGGAGCGCCTGCGGGCGTACCGGGCGAGGCTGGAGACGGAGATGTCGCTGGTGATCGTCGACTCCGGCGGACGGGAAAGAACCGCCCAGCTCGAGCAGGTGGCGAGCGACGTCCGCTGGCGCGCGCCGGACCGGTACGACCAGCGCGTGATTGGGTATCGCAACCAGGCGATCGGGCCGACGTTCTCCCTGATGAGCATCTTCGGCGGCTGGACCACGCCCACGTTGTACGGCAACCGCCTGCGGCTCGGCGTCACGTCGGCGAACTCCTCGAACCGGACTTTCAACGAGAGCGCCGCGTCGCTCGCGATTCATCCGCTCGCGACCAACCGCGACCAGTACTATCTGTTCGAGGGCGGCGACACCGCCGTGACTTTCTTCTCCGGCGGGCAGCAGATCCCGATCGCGCGCGTCAAGGTCACACCGCGGCCCGACGCGCCCGGCGACGCCATCCTGCTCGCGGGCGAGATGTACATCGACGTCGTGCGCAAGCAGGTCGTGCGGCTCCGCGGCCGGCTCGTGGAGCTGCGTGACGGCAAGGTCACGATCAAGTCCGGCAGCCGGATCCCCGGCGTGAGCGGTGCGTCGTTCGTGGAGCTGGTCAACGTGGAGGTCGAAGGCGCATACTGGCTGCCCGCGTACCAGCGCACCGAGCTGCAGGCGCGCATCGGGCCGTTCGGGGGACTGCGCACGATCGTGCGCATAGTCTCGCGCTTTCACGACTACCGTCCGAACGACTCGACGTGGACCGGCCCGGAAGCGCCGCCCGGAGTTCGCCACAACCTGACGTTCGCGTCGTCCGCGGCCCAGCAGCGTTACAGGGGTTGGACGCAGCCGATCGGCGCCGCGAGCACCGACGTCTACTTCTCGGAGTTCGACGATGTGGCGCCGGTGGAGTGGGCCGCGCGCGGTGAGGCCGGGGGAATCAGGTTCGCTCCACGATCGCTGGGCGAGGTATTTCGCTTCAACAGGATAGAGGGACTGTTCACCGGGATCGCGCTCGCGAAGGACTTCGGCGAAGCGGCTTCGGGAGTGACGGTCCGCGGCTCCGTGGGCTGGGTGTGGTCCGAGCAGACCGCGCGCGGAATGCTGGGGGTACATCGCACGCGCGGCGCGACCACGACGGGCATCCGCCTCGAGCGAGCGCTGGCGCACACCAACGATTTTCAGCCGCCGCTCTCCTGGGGCGCGACGATGGCCGCGCTGCTCGGCAGCACCGACGACTACGACTATCTGGACCGGCGCAGCGCGACGCTGTTCGTCAGCCGCACTCTCGGACTCAAGCAGCGATCGGTGATCCGGCTGGAGGTGGGGCCCGGCTCCGACCGCGCGGTGCAGCAGAACGTCTCGCGCGGACTGTTCATCGCCGAGGGCGAGGGATTCCGGCCGAACCGCGGAATCAGGGAAGGGAACTACGTCCGGACGATCGCGTCGCTCGAGCTGAATCCGGACGTGAGCGGCCTGTTCGTGGATCGCGGGATCGGCGGACGTCTGACCTACGAGCGCGCTGACGGCAATCTGCGGTGGCAGCGCGTGGAGGCGGGCGCCGCCGCGCGGCGCGAGATCGGACCGTTTCAGCTGTACGCGCGTGGCGACGCCGGCACGCTGATCGGCGATCCCGTGCCGCAGGCGATGTTCGAGATCGGCCGGAGCGAGGGACTGCGCTCGTACGGCTACAAGGAATTCGCCGGCGACCGCGCCGCGCTCGGCCGCGCGGTCGTCGGGTACACGCTGCCGTTCCTCCGCGCGCCCATCAGGTTACCGGGGCGGTTGATCGTGCCGGGCATCGCGCCCGGCGTCGCGGCCGGGATTCACGCCGGCTGGACCGACGTGTCCGGGCCGGAGGCGGCGGCCGCGCTGCTGGAGCTGGGCGCGACGACGGATTCGGTCACCGGCGCGCTGGTGCCGCTGTCGCGTACGACCGACGGCGTCCGCGCGTCGGTCGAGTTTCTCGTGACGTTCTTCAGCGGGGCGCTGGCCGTGGGCGTGACGCGCCCGATCGACCGGCAAGGCCCGTGGAAGTTCACTGGCCGCATCGGGCAGGGGTTTTGAGAAAAAAAACCTCTGCAACGACCGTCGTTGCAGAGGCTCAATTAGCTGGAGTCGGGGCGACTGGATTTGAACCAGCGACCTCCTGCTCCCGAAGCAGGCGCGCTACCGGGCTACGCTACGCCCCGAACCTTGAAAGTTATCGGCCTCCGGGGCCCAAAGGAAGCGATGCATCCAGATTGCGCTGCTGATTTCGCCGTGTCCGGGGCCGGGCGACTGGCTCTTGCGGTCAGCGCCATGGATTCATGTCCGGAGTGATCGCAGTCACGACCAGACGATAAGCACTGCGAGCGGGGCGGCCGGCCGCAACAGGCGCGTTACTTTTCAAACCAGGCAATTAGTCACACCGTTATCAGCAAGGAGACCGCGTGGCGATTGACGAGAAGCCGAGCCGCAACGAAGACGAATACTGGGCCAAGGTCGACGCCGAGCTGATCAAGAGCCGGCGCGCGGCGCTCGACGCGGAGCGCGAGAAGGCGCGCAAGTCGGAGCAGCAGAACAAGTGCCCGCGATGCTGCGTGGATCTGAAGGAGCGGGAGTACCATCACGTCAAGATCGACGAGTGCCCGCAGTGCGGCGGTATCTGGCTCGACAAGGGCGAGCTCGAGATGCTGCAGCAGGTCCCGCGCGAGAAGAGCGGCGGGTTTCTCGGCTCGATGTTCGGGATCAGGTAGCGGGGGCTTCCACCGGCTCGGACTCGGCCGGCTCCCGGGACGCGGACTCCAGCTCGCCGGCGTTGGCCAGCCCGCGCTTGAAGAGGATCGGCCCGAGCAGCTGGTTCACCGCCATCACCGCCAGGAACAGGGTACTGAGCGCCGCGCCGCGGTTCGGGTAAACCTCGGCGACCACGGCGGCGAGCCCGATCGCCACGCCCGCCTGCGCCACCAGCCCGGTCCACACGTTGCGCCGCTCGACCTCGGGTAGCTTCGCCCACCTCCCGCCGATGCCGGAGCC
>JANLGX010000430.1 GCA_024654005.1 Gemmatimonadaceae bacterium
CCTGCCCTTCCTGGTCTTCTTCCTCGCCTTCCGCGCGTGGAGCAGCCGCGGGCGGGATCCCAAGGAAGGCGCGATCGCCGTGCAGTACGAGCCGGTCGCCGGGCTGTCGCCGGCGGAGATGGGAACGCTGGTCGATCACCGCGCGGAGATGCGCGACATAACGGCAACGCTCGTGGACCTCGCGGTCCGCGGCTACGTACGGATCGAGGAGACGAGAGAGCGCAAGCTGCTCGGCCTGCTGTCTGACACCAATTTCGAATTCCATCTGCTCAAGCCCAGGGACGAGTGGTCGGGCTTGGCGGGACACGAGGAGCGGTATCTCGACGCTCTGTTCAAGGGATCGGATTCGGTCGAGCTCTCCGACCTGCAGAACAGGTTCTACACGTCGCTCCCGGGGATCCGGAACGCGCTGTACGAGCAGCTGGTGGAGCGCGGCCACTATCTGCGGCGGCCCGACAGCGTGAAGAACAACTGGCTCGGCGGCGGTGCGCTCCTGCTCGCTGCCGGCGTCGCCGGCGCCGTCTGGGCCGCGGCGCAAAGTGCGGTCTGGGTCTCTCCCGTAGCGCTCGGGATCGCGGGGGTCGTCAGCGGTCTTACGCTGCTCGTATTCGCGCCGCTGATGCCGGCGAGGACCGAAGCCGGAGCCCGCGCGCGCGAGGCGGCGCTTGGCTTCCGCGAGTTTCTCAGCCGCGTCGAGACCGACCGCTACAGGCGGATGATCACGTCGCCGGAGATGTTCGAGCGCTACCTTCCGTACGCGATGGCGTTCGACGTCGAGGAGAAGTGGGCGCGCGCGTTCGAGGACATCTATCGCGAGCCGCCGAGCTGGTACACGGGTACGGGCACCGGCCACTTCAATGCTTTGGCGTTCTCGTCGAGGATGAGCGCGCTGTCCTCCGCGGCAAGCAGCACCATGGCTTCGAGCCCGAGCTCGTCGGGCTCCAGCGGCGGCGGTTCGAGCGGCGGCGGTAGCGGTGGCGGCGGAACGGGCGGGTTTTAGGGAAACCAACGGCAACAGGAGAAATGATGAGCAAGATCATTGCGGTGGCGGGCGCTACGGGCGCCCAGGGCGGCGGCCTCGTCCGCGCGATTCTCGCCGACAAGAGCGGCGGATTCGCTGCGCGCGCGCTGACGAGAGATCCGGGTTCCGACAAGGCGAAAGCGCTCGCCGACCTGGGCGCGGACGTGGTGCAGGCGGATCTGCACGATCCGGCGAGCGTCAGACGGGCATTCGAGGGCGCGTATGGCGCCTATTGCGTGACGTTCTTCTGGGCGCACATGTCCACCGAGACGGAGCTGGCCGAGGCGCGCAGCATGGCGGAGGCCGCGAAGAGCGCCAGGCTGCAGCACGTGATATGTTCCACGCTCGAGGACACCCGGAAGTTCGTGCCGTTGAGCGACAACCGCATGCCCACGCTCATGGGCAGGTACAAGGTTCCCCACTTCGACGTGAAGGGTGAGGCGGATGCGCTGTTCGCGGCCAGCGGCGTGCCGGTGACGTATCTGGTCACGTCGTTCTACTGGGAGAATTTCATCTACTTCGGCATGAACCCCAAGAAAGGCGCCGACGGAAAGCTGGCGCTCTCCCTGCCGATGGCGGACAAGAAGCTGTCGGGAATCGCCGCCGAGGACATCGGCAAGACGGCGTACGCGATCTTCAAGAAGGGCCCGGCGGCTACGGGAGGCAAGCGGATCGGGATCGCGGGCGAGCATCTTACCGGCGCGGAAATCGCGGCGAAGATGTCGAAGGCGCTCGGGCAGGACATCACATACAACGCCGTTCCGTTCGAGGTGTTCAGGAATCTTGGCTTCCCCGGCGCGGACGACCTCGGCAACATGTTCCAGGTCTACGCGGAGTTCGAGAAGCCGCTCGCGGACGCGCGCGATCTGGCGAAGACGCGCGCGCTCAATCCGGAGCTGCAGACGTTCGACCAGTGGCTGGCGCGCAACAAGGAGAAGATCCCGCTCGAATAGGCGGAGGCGCCACATGAGCGAGCTCAATCCCTCCGCGGCCGACGCGCGGTTCGTCGACAGCGTGCCGGAGATCTACGACTTGCATCTCGGGCCGCTGTTCTTTGGACAGTACGCGCGCGATCTGGCGACACGTTTGGCCGCGAGCGAGCGACCGGTCAGAAAGGTTCTGGAGATCGCGGCCGGCACCGGCATACTCACCGAGCAGCTCGCGCGGCTGCTGCCGGCGGAGGCAAGCATCGTCGCGACTGACCTGAATCCGCCGATGCTTGCCGTGGCTCAGAAGCGCTTGCAAGGTGAAGCTTCCGGCTCGCGCATCGAGTGGCGCGAGGCGGACGCGACGACTCTCCCTTTCTCCGACGGCTCTTTCGACGCCGTCGTCTGTCAGTTCGGCTGCATGTTCTTCCCGGACAAGCCGCGGGCAGCGAGCGAGACGCATCGCGTGCTCGCGCCGGGCGGCCGCTGGCTGTTCAACGTGTGGGGCAGCCTGGAAGAGAATCCGATCGCGCGGATCGCGCACGAGACGATCACCAGCTACTTCACCGACGACCCGCCCCAGTTCTACAAGGTGCCGTTCAGCATGCACGAGGAGGAAACCACGCGCGAGCTGGTCGCGGGCGCGGGGTTCTCGGACGTCACCGTCATCCCGCTGCGATTCACGACTGAAGCGCCGTCGGCGCGGCACGCGGCGATCGGGCTGGTGCGGGGCAATCCGGTCCTGGCGGCGATCGAGGAGCGCGGCACGGTCGGCGCCGACGAGATCATCGAAGCCATCGCCGCGGCGCTCGCGCGCGAGCTTGGCGATGGCCCGATGCGGGCTCCGATGCTGGCGTACGCGGTGTCCGGGCGGAAAAACTCCGATTAAGAGCGCGGCTCGGCCTGAATCCTGGCGGCACGCAACGCCGACCGTATCTTAGTCGGGTCGAATAACCGGCTCACCGAGACCATGACCGACCTCCGCGCGAGACTGCAGAAAAGCCTCAGCTCCTCCTATACGCTCGAGCGCGAGCTGGGTGGCGGAGGCATGAGCCGTGTCTTCATCGCGGAAGAGAACGCGCTTGGCCGGAAAGTGGTCGTCAAGGTGCTGCCGGAGGAGATCAGCGCCGGCGTCAACGTCGAGCGCTTCCAGCGGGAGATTCAGCTCGCCGCGCGACTGCAGCATCCGCACATCGTGCAGGTGCTCGCTGCCGGCCAGGCGGACGGCATCCCCTACTACACGATGCCTTTTGTCGAAGGCGAATCGGTGCGCGGCCGGCTGGGGCGCATGGGTCCCTTCTCGATCACGGAGGCCATCGGTGTTCTCCGCGACGTCGCGCGCGCGCTGTCGTACGCGCACGACCGGAACGTGGTTCACCGCGACATCAAGCCCGACAACGTCCTCCTGTCCGGCGGCTCCGCCACCGTAGCCGATTTCGGAATCGCGAAAGCCATCAGCGCGGCGCGCACAGATCCAGGAGTCGCCACTTTGACGCAGATGGGAACCTCCATCGGCACTCCGGCCTACATGGCGCCGGAGCAGGCGGCGGCCGATCCGTCGGCCGATCACCGGTCGGACATCTACTCGTTCGGTTGCCTCGGGTACGAGCTGCTCACCGGCCGCCCGCCGTTCATCGCCAAGAGCCCGCAAAAGCTGCTGGCCGCGCACATGGGAGAAGCGCCGGAGCAGATTACGAACCTGCGGCCCGACACTCCGCAGGCGCTCGCCGAGTTGGTGATGCGCTGTCTGTCCAAGGATGCCGACGACCGTCCGCAGAACGCGTCGGCGATCGTGCATGTCCTCGACACGGTGACGTCCGGCGGCGGCTACTCCGCGATGCCCGCGATCATGCTCGGCGGACGCGGGATGCTGCGCAAGGCGCTGCTCCTGTACGCCGCCGCATTCATCGTCGTTCCGCTGATCGCGAAAGCGGCGATCATCGTGATCGGGCTGCCCGAGTGGGTGTTCGGCGGGGCGCTGGCGGTCATGCTGCTCGGCCTCCCGGTGATTCTGTTCACCGCGTACGTGCACCACGCGACGCGCCGGATGCTGACGAGCACGCCGATTGTCACGTCGGGGGGAACCACCGCCGTCGCGCAGGGCACGATGGCGACCATCGCGCTGAAGGCGAGTCCGCACGTGAGCTGGCGGCGGACGGCGATGGGCGGCGCGTACACGCTCGGCGCGTTCATTCTGCTCATTGGCGCGTACATGGTGCTTCGCCAGCTCGGCATCGGCCCCGTGGGGTCGCTGCTGGCGTCAGGTGCGCTGGAGCAGAACGAGCGCATCCTCGTCGCCGACTTCACCCCGCCCATCTCGGACACGACACTGGGACCCGTCATCACCGAGGCGTTCCGAACAGCGCTCGGTCAGTCGCAGGCGGTGAACGTGCTGCAGCAGAACGCGATGCGCGACGTGCTGCGCCGGATGCAAAAAGCGCCCGGGACGCGCGTGGACTTCGCGCTGGCGCGCGAGATCGCTACGCGGGAAGGCATCAAGGCCGTCGTGGACGGCAACATTCTGAGCATCGGCGGAAAGTACGTGATTTCGCTCCGCCTACTCTCGCCGCAGTCGGGCGAGATGCTCGCGTCGTTCCGCGAGACGGCAGCGGACGAGGGAGACATCCTCGCCGCCATCGACGAGCTCGCCAAGGCGATGCGCGGCAAAGTCGGAGAATCTCTCAAGTCCGTCCGGGGCGCGCCCCCCCTGGAGCAGGTGACAACGCCGTCATTGGAAGCGTTGAAGAAGTACGTCCAGGGATCGAGCGCGGTCGCAG
>JANLGX010000433.1 GCA_024654005.1 Gemmatimonadaceae bacterium
GGTGCGACATGACGACCGCCGCCGTCCGAGCGCGCAGTGGGGCCTCGGCCGGAAGTGCGCCCGCATCGGGACACTCCATGACGGTCACGCCCGGAAAGCGGCGCGCGTGAGCTTCGGTGATCGCGCGATGCTCGATGAGAGACACATCCCAGCCAAGGTCGCGCGCGAGACGGCAGACCGGCACGACGTCCGGCCCGCTGCCGCAGACGACAAGGCGGACCGCGGGAGTAACGACTTCGAGCGTGATCTGGGTCGAGCCGCTCTGCCAGACGCCGCCGCCCCTGCCGGCCGCCAGCGCTCGGGCCACTTGTGATCGCGCCGCCGCTAGCGCGGTCCCGTCGCCCCAGTCGCCGCCGCTCATCTCGGTGGCACCTAACAGCGCCTGCGCGCCGACTGTGGGCCAGCCCTGCATCGTCTCGGACTGAACCACCGTTGCTATCACAGACGGCTCGTCCGCCGACAACGCGGCGGAGAGCAGATCCGCGGACGCGATTGCTTGTTCCGGCGAGAGCGGCTGGAGCAGCACGTCGATCAGTCCGTTGCAGCCGAGGCCGAGCCCCCACACGGCATCGTCGTCGGCGCGTGTGTCGTAGGTGACGAGCCGCGCGCGTCCGGTGGCGTGGACCTCGATCGCGTGCGCGCACAGGTCCGACTCGAGGCAGCCGCCGCTCACGAGGCCGACGGTGGAGCCGTCCACGCGGATCAGCATGCGCGTGCCGACGCCCCCGTAGCTCGATCCGACGACGCGGACCACGGTCGCGAGAACGACCGATTCTCCCGCGGCCGCGGCGTGCCTGAGCGATTCCACGATCGCGATGTGACTGCTCATGATCTCAATGTGAGAGTCCGCCGTGAATCCGTCCAGCGGCCGCCGCGCGCTTGTCGGCTGCGGGCACGGTGGGCATCTTCCCGTTCGGGCTTCGCGGCACTACCGCGCCCGGGCAACCAGTCACCAAGGCGGTCGAACGGGATGGCAGCGGTCGGAAGCAGCGTCGCCAGGAAGGACGGAATCGGCAAGGCCACCGGCGGGGCGAAGTACGCCGACGACATCACCTTTCCGGGAATGTTGTTCGGCCGCACGATCCGCTCGACGATCCCGCGCGGAAGGATCCGCTCGATCGAGCTCGACTTCGACCGGACGGGCTTCACCATAGTCGATTACCGCGACGTGCCCGGGAAGAACGCCGTGGACCTGATGTCGCAGGACCAGCCTTTCCTCGTCGAGCGGGAAGTGCGGCACATGGCCGAGCCGATTCTGCTCCTGGCGCACGAGGACAGGGAGAAGCTCGCCGCCGCGCGCGTGAAGATCGAGTACGAGGAAGACACGCCGCTGTTCGATCCGGAGAAGTCGGAGCAGGTCTTCAAGTCGATCGACATCGTGAAAGGCGACGTCGTCGCCGCGCTCGCGCGAGCCGACGTGATCGTCGAGGGCACGTATCGCACGGGGCACCAGGAGCACATCTACATCGAGCCGAACGGTGTGATCGCCGTGCCCGAGGACGGTGGCGTCGCGATTCACGGCTCGGTGCAGTGTCCCTTCTACGTGCTAAAGGCGCTGCGCTGCCTGCTCGGTTCCGCCCACCCGAATGTGCGCGTGATTCAGACGGAAACCGGCGGCGGATTCGGCGGGAAGGAGGAGTACCCGTCGATGATCGCCGGCCACGCGGTGCTGCTCGCCCTCAAGTCGGGCCGGCCGGTGAAGATCATCTACGATCGCGTGGAGGACATGATCGCGACGACCAAGCGGCATCCGGCGATCGTGCGGCACCGCACGGGCCTCACGCGCGACGGACGGCTGGTCGCGATGGACATCGACGTGCTGTTCGATGGGGGCGCGTACGTCACGCTGAGCCCCACCGTACTGTCGCGCGGCTGCATTCATGCCGCCGGCCCGTACCGCTGCGACGACACGCGCATCCAGGGGCGCGCGGTGTTCACCAACACTCCGCCCAACGGCGCGTTCCGCGGCTTCGGCGCGCCGCAGACGGAGTTCGCGGTCGAGGTCCACATGGAGCGGATCGCCGAGCAGCTCGGCATCGATCCCGTGGAACTGCGGCGGATCAACGCGCTGCGCCCGGGAGACAGGACGGCGACCGGTCAGATTCTGCGCGACGATTGCAGCGCGCACATGGTCCTCGAAGCAGCGGTCAAGCGCACGGATTTCGCCCGGAAGCGCGAGCAGTACAAGGGAACCAACCGGACCATCGGCCTGTCGTTGTTCTTCCACGGGGCGGGATTTACGGGAGCGGGGGAGCGTAACCTCAAGTCGAAGGCGCGGCTCGAGCTGACGCCGAACGGAGTGCGGATCGCCACCGGCAGCACTGAGATCGGCCAGGGCACGCGCACGATGCACGCGCAGATAGTCACCGACGCGCTCGGCATTCCGTACGAGGACGTGGAGGTAGCGCAGCCCGACACGTCGAAGGTCGCCGACAGCGGGCCTACAGTAGCGTCGCGCACCTGCATGGTGGTGGGCAAGATCCTCGAGGAGTGCGCGCACGAGCTGAAGGAGAAGCTCGGCGGACTTTCCCCGGCGGAGTACTACGTGCGCAACGGCCCGCTCACGGTCGAGCGGATGTACGAGCCGCCCGACTGGATTCAATGGGACGACAACACGTACCTGGGTGACGCGTACGCCACCTACGGCTGGGGGTGCGACGTCGTGGAGCTGGAGCTCGACCCGGACACGTACGAAGCGCGCCCCGTGAAGGTGACGGCGGTGCAGGAGTTTGGCCGTCCGATCCATCCGGCGCTTGCGCGCGGGCAGATCGAGGGCGGCACCGCGCAGGGGCTGGGCTACGCGCTGCTCGAGCGGGTCGTGATGCGGAACGGCGCGATGGCCAACTCCACGCTCACCAACTACACGATTCCAACGACGCTCGACATGCCGGAGATGGACGTCGTCATGCTGGAGAACCCGTATCCCGGCGGTCCGTTCGGCGCCAAGGGTCTGGGCGAGCTGCCGATGGACGGGCCGGCGCCCGCCGTGGTGAATGCGTTGCGGCACATGGGGCTCGACGTGCGGGAGATTCCGGCGACTCCGGAGCTGATCGCCGGCTGCAGGACGATCGCGTGAAGTTCACGCTCAACGGGGAGACACGCGAGATCGCCGTGAATCCCGCGACGCGTCTGATCGACGTGCTGCGCGAAGAATTCGGTCTGACGGGCACGAAGGAAGGTTGCGGTGAAGGCGAGTGCGGCGCGTGCACCGTGCTGATAGACGGCGAGCCCGTATGCTCCTGCATCATTCCGGTCTCGCAGGTGGCGAGCGCCGAGGTGACCACGATCGAGTGGCTGAACGGCGGGCACCCGCTGCAGAAGCTGTTCATGGACGAGGTCGGCGCGCAGTGCGGCATCTGCACCCCGGGGATGATCATGGCGGCGCTCTCGCTCGGTCCTGCTCCCACGCTCGACGACGTGCGCACCGCCCTCGCGGGGAATCTCTGCCGCTGTACCGGCTACGCGGCCATCTACCGCGCCGTGCTCAAGTGGCGCGGGATGCCGCTCGAGGACGGTGCCGGCGGCGCGGTGGTGGCTTGAGAACGGCCGTGTCCGGGCTGGACATGCGCAGCGCGACTTCCCTCGACGACGCGCTGCGAATTCTGCGCGATGAGCGGCGAACTCCCGTGGCCGGCGCGACCGATCTGTACGTGGCGCTGAATTTCGGGACGCTGGAGCAGAAGCGCTTCCTCGACATCTGGGCGGTAGAGGAGCTGCGCGGGATATCGGAGCGCGGTGACATGCTCGTGCTCGGCGCGCTGGCGACGTACACCTCGTTGATCCGGTCGCCTCTGGTGGCGCGGCGGCTGCCGATGCTGGTGGAAGCAGCGCGGCAGGTTGGCGGCGTGCAGATACAGAATCGCGGTACGGTTGGTGGCAACATCGCCAACGGCTCACCCGCCGGAGATTCGCTGCCGGTGCTCGCCGCCGCGGACGCGGTGGTGGTGCTGCGGAGCGTGGACGGCGAGCGGCGCGTGCTGCTCACGCAGTACTACACGGGCTATCGCGCCACGGTGATGCGTCCCGACGAGCTGATCGTGGCGATCGAAGTACCGCCGGTAGAAGGGAAGCAGTGGTTCCGGAAAGTCGGCACGCGCGCGGCGCAGGCGATCTCGAAGATCGTCATGGCCGGCGTGCGCTCTTCGCACCCGCGCATTGCGTTCGGCAGCGTCGCGCCCACGGTCGTGCGCGTGTCGCGGACCGAGCGGGTGCTCGCGTCGACCGGCGACATAGACGAAGGGGCCGGCGTGCTGGCGGAAGAGATTGCGCCGATCGACGACATCAGGTCCACCGCGGAGTATCGGTTGCGCGTCGCGACCAACCTGCTGCGACGGTTCTGGGCCGAGACTTCCTGAGAGACTGGAGATCGAGTTTTTCGCGGGGCGATTATTCCGTATTCTTCCGTTGTCAGCCTGAGCCGAGGATAGAGCACGCAGACCCTGACCGACACGACCGACCCACGGGCCATCCGCGGGCGACGGGTGCTGACTCCCGACGGTGTGCACCCGGCTACGGTGCACATCGAGTCCGGTCGAATTGCGCGCGTGGCGTCGTGGGACGACATCGGCTCGGGCGCCCGGTGCGTGGACGCGGGAGATATGCTCGTAATGCCGGGAATCGTCGACACCCACGTGCACGTCAACGAGCCCGGCCGGACGAACTGGGAAGGCTTCGAATCGGCGACGCACGCGGCGGCCGCTGGTGGCGTGACGACGATCCTCGACATGCCCCTGAACTCCATCCCCGCGACGACGTCCGTAAAGGCGCTCGAGGTGAAGCGCGCGGCAGCCGAAGGGAAGACGTCGGTCAACGTGGAATTCATCGGCGGTGTCGTGCCGGGAAACACCGGCGAGCTCGAAGGCCTGCGCGACTCTGGCGTGCGCGCGTTCAAGTGCTTCCTCTCTCCGTCGGGCGTGGACGAGTTCCCGCACATGACGGAGCGCGACCTGGCCAAAGCGTTTCCCGTGCTCGCGCGACTGGGATTGCCTTTGATGGTTCACGCGGAAGATCCCGCGCGGCTCGTCGCGGCCGGAAGCTCCTCTTCGTACGCGGACTATCTAGCCTCACGGCCGATAGAAGCGGAGCATTCCGCCATCGAGCTGCTCGTCGGTCTCATGAACCGCTCGCGCGCGCACGTGCACATAGTGCATCTCTCCTCGGCCACTTCGCTGGAGATCATCCGCGCCGCGAAGCGCCGCGGACTCCCGCTCACGGTGGAGACGTGCCCGCACTACCTGACGTTCGCCGCGGAGGATATCCCGGACGGAGCGACCGAGTACAAGTGCGCGCCGCCGATTCGGTCCCGCGCCGAGCGGGACGCGCTTTGGGATGCGCTCATTGCCGGCGACATCGATCTCGTTGCATCCGATCATTCCCCCTGCCCACCCAACATGAAGCGCACCCACGGCGATTTCTTCTCGGCGTGGGGCGGAATCGCCTCACTGCAGCTGTCGCTTCCCGCCGTCTGCACCGGAGCGAGAGTTCGTGACGTTCCTCCCGAGCGCATCGCGGAGTGGATGAGCGCCGCACCGGCGCGCCTCGCCGGGCTCGGCGACAGAAAAGGAGCGATCGCCGAAGGGTACGACGCCGACATCGTGCTCTGGGACCCGGACGAGAGCTTCGTCGTCGATCCCGCAAAGCTCTTCCATCGGCACACGGTGACACCCTACGCGGGCCGCGAGCTGTTCGGCGTGGTGCACACCACATACGTCGGCGGCCGCCAGGTCTTCGGCGATCGATTGGCCGTCACTAATCACTAATCACTAATCACTAATCACTAATCACTAGTCACCAGTCACCAGTCACTAGTCACTAGTCACAATCGATCCTCGGGACAAACACCGCCTACAAGTACCGTTACATTACGGCCGATGACTGCGGACTCACCGGCGCGACACGTTCCGGCGCCCTCCTTCACCGATCTGCCCGATCTGGCGGCGGAGCGCCTTGGCGGCGAGGTCGTCGCCGCCAACGACGATTTCTTCGCTCCCAAGGAGTCGCTGATCAAGCCCGGCAAGCCGGAGTGGCGCGAAGGCGAATACACCGACCGCGGCAAATGGATGGACGGCTGGGAGACGCGGCGCCGGCGCGAGCCCGGCCACGACTGGGCGATCGTGCAGCTCGGAATCCCCGGACTCGTGCGCGGCGCGGTGATCGATACGAGCTACTTCACGGGGAACTACCCGGAGCATGCCAGCATCGACGCGTGCGCTCTCGACGCTCCCGTGCCCGGCGACCGCATCGTGCGGGACGACATTCCCTGGCGGCCGCTGCTTGTACAGTCGGCCCTGAAGGGCGACGCGGTGAACGCTTTCGAGATCGACGGCCACGAGCGGGTCACGCACGTGCGTCTCAACATCTTCCCCGATGGCGGCGTGGCGCGACTGCGCGTGCACGGCGACGTCGTCCCCGACGAGCGTGTGTTCGAGCAGGACGAGGAGGTCGATCTGGCGGCGATGGCCAACGGTGGATTCGTCCTCTCCTGCAGCGACATGCACTACGGTAACCGGCAAAACCTGATCATCCCGGGCAGCTCCACGCACATGGGCGACGGCTGGGAGACCAGGCGCCGCCGCGGCCCCGGGCACGACTGGGCGATCCTACGGCTCGCGCGGCGCGGAGTGATCGAGCGAATCGAGCTGGACACCGATCACTTCAAGGGCAACGCACCCGGCAGCGCGATGCTGGAATGCTGTGACGCGGGCGACTCGTTCGACGCGGACACGGCGCATTGGGAGGTGCTCCTGCCGAACGCGCCGCTCGACGCGGACGCGCGCCACCGGTGGGACGACCTGCCGGCGAAGCCCGCGACGCACGTGCGGCTGAACATCTACCCCGACGGCGGAGTCGCGCGTCTGCGGCTGCTCGGCCGCGCGACGGCGCGCTAGCGGGAGCGTCGGCGTGAACTCGACGGTCGCCGAGCTGGACGTCCTGCCACCGGAGCGCGCGTCGCAGATCCTGGGAGATTGCTGCGGGTCCATGCGCTGGATATCGGCGATGGTCGCGCGCCGTCCGTTCGGATCGATGGAGCGGCTGCTGGCGGCGGCCGATGAGACGTGGCGATCGCTGGGACCCGACGACTGGCGCGAGGCGTTCTCGCACCATCCGAGAATCGGGGAGCAGCGGAGCGTCAAAACGCAGAGCGAGCGCGGCGCCGCATGGGCGGCCGGAGAGCAGTCCGGCCTGAGCGACGCGCATGACGACATCCGTCGCGCGCTCGCGGATGCGAACCGGGAGTACGAGAGGCGGTTCGGTTACATCTATGTAGTATGCGCCACCGGCAAGACCGCCGAGGAGCTGCTCGCGATGGTGACGGAGCGGTTGCGCAACGATCCGGCTACGGAGCTTGCCGTCGCGGCCGAGGAACAGCGCAAGATCACGCGATTAAGATTGGAGAAGCTGCTCGGACAACAAGGAGACTCAGCGTGAGCACGCTCAGCACCCACGTTCTCGACATCTCGCTCGGCCGGCCGGCGCAGGGAATCAAGGTCACGCTCGAGCAGGGTGCGGACATCATTCGAACCGGCGTGACCGACGCCGACGGGCGCGTGCCCGAGATCAAAGCCGGTGGTCCGATGAGCGCCGGAGTTTACCGCCTCCGCTTCCTGGTCGCCGAGTACTTCGCCGGGAGCGGACGGGAGACTTTTTACACCGAGATCACGGTGAATTTCCGGATCGGTGAGGGCGAACACTATCACGTGCCTCTGCTGGTCAGTCCGTTCGGCTACTCCACATATCGCGGGAGCTGACGCGGTTTCGCTCGTGCGCGCTCAGCGCTGAGCGGACCAGCGGCGCAACAGGTTGCGCTCCGCGTCCGTGATCGCGGTCTTGTTCGCCGGCGGCATCGTCTTGGTCAAGACCGCCCGCTCGTGAATTCGCGCCGCGAGGAGCTCGATCTGCTCGGGAGTGTCGAACCGGACTCCGCCCGGCGCAGCGCCGAACGTCATGTCGCTCGGCCGCGCCGAATGACACACCGTGCAGCGGCGGTCGATGACACTGCGGACTTCCGCGAAAGTCACGGGCGTTGAAGCGTCGGCGACCACGGCGAGCTGCGGCTCCGCGCCGAGCCGAACCGCGGCGTACAGAGCCGCTACACCCGCGACCAGCGTGGCCGTGAGCGCGGCCGCCCACGTCCGCATGCTGTAGCGGATGTTGAGCACGTGCCGCACGGCCGCCCCGCCCGCGACGAGGATCAACAGCAGCAGCCAGCTCAGGCGATTCGAGTAGACGCTCGGAAAATGGCTGCTCACCATCAGCACGATGACGGGGAACACGAAGTAGTTGTTGTGAATCGAGACGCGCTTCGCGCGATCGCTCACCGCCGGGTCGGCGATGCCGCCCCCGCCGACCGAAGCCACCAGCTGTCTCTGCGAGGGGACGATGGTGTGCGCGACGTTCATCGCCATGATCGTTCCGAGCATCGCTCCGACGTGGAGGAACGCCGCGCGCCCGCTCAACATCTGCGTGAGCGCGATGGATATCGCGGTGAGCCCGGTCAGCCAGATCGCGCTCGCGAGGCGGGGCGAACGAACCGCCACTGTCCGTTGCATCACATCGTACAGCGCCGAGCCGAGCACGATCGCGGCGATGCCGATGACAACCGCCTGCCCATGGCTGAGTTTCGCTAGTCCGGGATCGGCCATGGCGGCGCGCCCGCCGGCCCAGTACACGGCGATCAGCAGCGCGACGCCGCTTCCCCACGTCGTCATCGCCTGCACGACGAACCAGTGCAGCGGCCGTGGCAGCGGCCGTCCGCCCAGGAGCGTCTTGTCCACGTGATAGAAGGCGCCGCTGTGCAGGAGCCAGATCTGGCCGAGCGAGCCGGGCGCCGCGTCCTTCGACGGTTGGAGATTCCGGTCGAGCCAGTTGAAGAGCAGGGAGTTGCCGACCCACATGATGCCGGCGATGACGTGCACCCAGCGCGCTACGAGGTCGACTATCTCCCAGTCCGTTCCACTCACCTCTTCGTCCGCATGATCTTCACGAACGAGCGGCCTCGGAAATCCTCTTCCGTCAGCCCCGTCATGCTGAGCGCTTCCTCCTCGGTGATCGCGCCGGAATTGATCCCGCGCAGGAAGAAGTTCAGCAGTCCCTGGCCGGTGGCCGCGTCGTCGAACACGTCACCGACGAGAGTGGCCTGCGCCGCTTTCGAAACGAAGTTCCTGAGCCGCACACCGGCCGCGTCGATCCCGTCCAGGAAAAAGCTGTACAGCGCGGCGTAGCGGGTCACGAGCTGCGCCGGGTGCAGGTCCCAGCCCTGATAGAATCCGCCCGCAAGCGAGTGCCGCACGTCGTCGAAGTGCATCCGCCAGGCGGAGTGCACGCTGGCGGCGTTCTCGGCGAGCTGCGATTTGGTCAGCGCCGGCCCGCCTCTGGCTTCGCGGTGCACCGGAACCGGCATCACCGTCGTCGAGCCGTCCGACAGCCAGACTTCGGTTCCGGCGAAGGCGGCCTGCATGAAGTGCTTAGCGAACTCGCACGACGGATGCTGCATGCGCTGCTGCGCCGCGGTGATGTTGATGCCGGCGGTGTAGTCGTAAGTCCCGAAGTGCGCGCCGCGCAGACGACCGTCCGAGGCCTCCAGCAGCCGCGGAAGCAGCGACCGGCCGCTCGAGTCGAGGACGATCTGCGGCGTCTCGACCATCGCCTCGAACTGCAAGCTCCCGGCGGGAAAACCGAGCTTGCGCTCGAGCTGCCGGAGAACGGAAACGGTGAATTCCACCTGCTCGATGATGGTGATCTTGGGGATCGTCACGACCCATCTGTCGGGCATTCCACCGGACTCGGCGAGCGCGGTGTAAACGAGGTCGAGCGTTCGCACGCTGCGCACGCGCAGTTCTTCGTTGAGCGGCTTCACCCGCATACCGATGAACGGCGGCAGCGAGTCGTCGCGCATCCCCTTTGCCAGCTCGCTCGCGACAGCGGCGGCGTGCCCGTCCTCCTCGGCGTCCGAGCGGTTGCCATAGCCGTCCTCGAAATCGATCCGGAAATCCTCGATCGGCTCGCGTGCGAGCTTGTCGTGAACGCGGCGCTCGATCGTCGCGAGCGCGGGGTGCTCGGAGATGTTCAGCGCGCGGCCGAGCGCGGCCGCGTCCGGCGCGTAGGTGTCAAGCGCGCGGAGCGCCACGGCGCCCAGCTTGGAAACGGTATCCGCTGCGAACAGCTGCGCTCCGCCATACACCGTGTGAACGGGCTGCCGGCCGGGTCCTTCGCCGGGATGCGCATCGGCGAACGCGATGTTGGCCTCGCGCAAAGCCGCGACGGCGTCGAGGAGCAGCTCGCTGTCGAGCGAAGTCGTCATCCGTTGTACACCGTGCCACCGCGCGAGCGATACAGCTCGAGCACTTCACGCGCCTCGTTGCGCAGGACGTTGCGCTCGATGACTATTCCGCGATCCTCGAGGTACTTGTACGACTCCGGGAATACGGGGCCCTCCTCGAACTTCAATCGGGATGCGTCCTCCCGTGCAGCGCCGTAGACCACGCGCCGCACGCCGCTCCAGAGCGTGGCGCCGAGACACATGGCGCACGGCTCGCAGGACGTGAACAGCTCGTGCGGCGGCAGCGTGCCTGAGCTCAGGCTGAACGAGCCGACGCGGTGCTGCGCGAACATGAAGGCGACCATCTCGGCGTGCAGCGCGCAGTTGTTGTAGCGGACCACGCTGTTCATGCCGACGGACACGAGCTTGCCGCTCGCCTGGTCGAAGATGGCCGCGCCGAACGGCCCGCCGGTGCCGCGCTCGACGTTCTCGCGGGAGACCGCGATGGCGAGCGACATGCGCTCACTGTCGGTGCGGTAGGTCCGGCGCCAGTCGACGACGGAGTCGACCCAGTCTGGGTACTCCACGTGGATCGCGGGGTGTTTTCGGCCTTGTTTCACAGCGGGGAATGTTGTCGCTTTGAGAAGCTCTGCGAAAGGCGGCTACAGCCCGAATTTCGCGGAATCGAAACAGCACCGTGGAGACCCATGCTGAAGACTCCCGCTTACGCAGCGCCGTCGAAGACCGCGCCCCTCGGTCCGCTCGCCATCGACCGGCGTGAGCCCGGCCCGCACGACGTCCTGATCGACATCCGCTTCTGCGGCGTGTGCCACTCCGACATCCATCAGGTGCGGGACGAGTGGGGCGGCTCGATCTACCCGATGGTTCCCGGCCACGAGATCGTCGGGACCGTGGCTCGAGTGGGCGATGGCGTCACCCGCTGGAAAGCCGGTGACGTCGTGGGAGTGGGGTGCTTCGTGGATTCGTGCCGGACGTGCGCCGCGTGCGAGGGCGGCGAGGAGCAATACTGCGAGAAGGGGATGACGCCGACATACAACGGGCGGGAGCGCGACGGAAAGACACCGACATTCGGCGGCTACTCCACGCGGATCACCGTGAACGAGGATTACGTCGTCCGGATCCCGGATGGAATCCCGCTCGAGGGAGCGGCGCCGCTGCTGTGCGCCGGAATCACCACGTACTCCCCGCTGCGGCACTTCGGCGTGAAGGCCGGAGACCGGGTCGCGATCGTCGGGCTCGGCGGGCTGGGCCACATGGGCGTCAAGATCGCGAAAGCGATGGGCGCGCACGTCACCGTGCTCAGCCACTCGCCCGGCAAACGCGACGACGCGCTGAAGCTTGGCGCCGACGAGTTCCTGGCGACCGACGACTCCGCCGTGTTCGCCAGGAACAAGAACCGGTTCGATTTCATTCTCGATACCGTCTCCGCGACGCACGACTACAACGCCTATCTCCGGATGCTGCGGCTCAACGGGACGATGGTGCTGGTGGGGATCCCGGATCCCTCGCCGGTCTCGGCGGGTCCGCTGGTCTCCCGCCGCCGCCGGCTCGCGGGCTCTTCGATCGGTGGAATCCGGGAGACGCAGGAGATGCTGGACTTCTGCGCCGAGCACGGGTTGCAGGCCGACGTTGAGGTCATCGCCATGGATCGGATCAACGAGGCGTACGAGCGAATGCTCCGGAGCGACGTGCGCTACCGATTCGTGATCGACACTGCAACGATTCAAGGCAGTTGAAAACTGTCACGCCCGGGCAGTTTTTCGAGGTCGACATCCGCGTCGGCCGGATCGTTTCAGCGGAGCGCTTTCCGGAGGCGATGAAGCCCGCGATCAAGCTGACGATCGATTTTGGGGAGATCGGGATCAAGCGGTCGAGTGCTCAGCTCACGCTGCACTACGAGCCGGAGGCTCTCGTCGGAAAGCTGGTGGTGGCCGTCGTGAACTTCCCGCCGCGGCAGATCGGACCGTTCGTCTCCGAGGTGCTCGTGCTCGGCGCGTGTCCGGCGCCCGGCGACGTGGTGCTGCTCAGCCCCGACGCGGATGTCGCTCCCGGCACGCGCATAGCTTGAGCCCCGCGATTCCCGAAAGAGCGCTCGCGCTCGGGCTGCGCGAGAACTGGCGGCAGTTCTGGCTGCTGGTGCTGGTGAACGCGTTCGTCGGCGCGATGGTGGGGCTCGAGCGCACGGTGCTCCCGCTGCTCGCGGAAGCGGAGTTCGGTGTGGCCAGCAAGAGCGCCGCGCTTTCGTTCATAGCGACGTTCGGGGTGGTGAAGGCGCTCACCAACTTCTTCGCCGGGCGCCTGGGCGATCGCTACGGCCGCAGGCGCGTCCTGCTCGCGGGCTGGATGTTCGCGCTGCCGGTGCCGCTGCTCGTGATATGGGCGCCCACCTGGTCGTGGATCGTCTTCGCCAACGTGCTCCTTGGAATAAACCAGGGGCTGACCTGGTCGACGACAATCATCATGAAGATCGATCTCGTCGGCCCGAAGCGGCGCGGACTCGCGATGGGTCTCAACGAGTTCGCCGGGTACCTCGCCGTCGCGTTCGCCGCGCTGGGAACCGGCTACATCGCCGCGGCGTACGGCTACCGTCCAGCGCCCTTCTACCTCGGCATCGCCTTCGCCGCGATCGGTCTGGCGCTGTCGCTCTTCTTCGTGCGGGAGACGCAGCAACACTCGGCGCTGGAGGCAACGACCTTCGAGCAGCGCGCGACCGCGCGGGATTACGGCGGCGATGTGTCTGCGCGGGAGCTCTTCGCCCGCGTCAGCTGGCGGGATCCGGCGCTGGCCAGCGCGAGTCAGGCTGGACTGGTCAACAATCTGAATGACGGTCTCGCGTGGGGGCTGTTCCCGCTGTTCTTCGCCGCGGCCGGACTGGATGTCGCGCAGATCGGAGTCTTGAGCTTTACGTATCCAGCCGTCTGGGGCGTGCTGCAGCTCTGGACCGGCGCCGCGTCGGACCGTCTGGGGCGCAAGCGCCTGATCGCGGGAGGCATGCTGCTGCAGGGGGTGGCGTTGGGCGCGACCGCCCTCGTGCGTGGCTTCTGGCCGTGGATGGGCGCCGCGGTGCTGCTCGGCATCGGGACCGCGATGGTTTATCCGACGCTGCTCGCCGCGATAGGAGACGTCGCTCATCCGCGCTGGCGCGGCTCCGCCGTCGGTATCTATCGGCTGTGGCGCGACAGCGGTTACGCCGTGGGCGCACTGCTCGCGGGCGTCGTCGCGGACCTGTTCGGCATGGCGTGGGCGATCGGCGTTGTCGCGGTTCTCACTCTTGCATCCGGCATGGCCGTGATCTGGCGCATGCCGGAGACGCTTCGCGCATGAGGCCGCGGATCGCCCGAGCGCGGCGACATGCTTCCCAACAACTATCCAAGGAGTGGTACGATGCAAAAGCTGATGATTCTAGCCGGAATGCTCGCACTGGCGGCGTGCCAGTCTGACGAGGCGCCGGAGTCCCGCACTGACCTGACGAAACGTCAGGCGGACAGCGCGATCGGCGCCTCCGGCCTGCCCGGCGCCCAGGGGATCACCAGAGCGATGAACGCCGCTGATTCGGCAGCCGCGCGAAACGCGCGCCTGGACTCGGCTGCGAGCGAGCCCTGACCCCTTCTACAGCGAGCAGAGTGCCTGTATTTCCGGGGCTCCAACGGCGGCCGGGCGTCCAATCTGTCGACTCCCGGGCTCACTGAGCGATGGCATTGCTGACGCTGCGGCGGATGTGCTCGACACGCCGGCTCTACGTCGAGTCAGACCGGGCGTGGGGACGAACTTCGCATAAAAGTTCCAGTCATACACTTGGGAGCTCCAGCTTCGAAGCGTCCCCGCGGGTATTCCCCACGAGGCGTCGTAGCCGGAGGTGCTGCCGAAGTCAGGCACGTCCAGGATCCACGAGTCCGTGTTGCCGCGATACCCCTCGGTCATCGCCAGGTTGACTATCCAGCGCGGCCTGGTTCCAGCTTGGAATCCCGCGGTCGCGACCTTGGCATATGTGGCCTGCACCGGCGTGGTCATGCGCATGCGCACCGGCGTGGCGCTGGACAGGGTCGTGACTGTCGGAGTCGCGGCTACCGGTCCGAGGGAAACCGTCAGGTTTGCGATTGACCCCACGTATGTGTCCACGTAACGGCCGAGAGTGCTCACGCTGATCCGATGGACGTCGCCAGGGATCATGGCCGACGCGGGGAGCCCGCGGTACCAGCTCGTGGTTTTTGCCGTACTGATGGATCCCGGGGCCCAACCGCGGTTTGCCGTCTCAATCGATGAGGTCACGTAGCTAGTGACATCATTCGGCGGCTGGTCGATCGAAACCGTTGCTGAGTCCAAGGCGATCGCCTCGGCGCTGTTGAAGTCGAGCAAAGGAATCACGGCGTCGTTCGGGAGGTCCAGGCCGCGGCGAATTATGACCCTGTCATGGCCAAAGTTGCTTCCTCGTGCGGCAATGAGATCCTGCGGACCCGGAGCGACCTCTTCGAGCGTGAAGCTGCCTGACTCCCCATAGACGGGGTCCCACCCGCCGCCGAGCGTGACCATCGAGTACAGGCCGGCGATGCCTCCGGCAAGGCTCCCCGTAATTGTCTTATGTCCGGATCCGCATTGCTCGCCTGAGTACAGCTGCGCGAGCTCGGCCGCCGTTCCGTACACCACCCAGTTCACCACGCTGCAAGTCAACGTGTCGACCACGGCGACTCCCCCGATGGGAGAGGTCATCGAGAACGTGTACGTGTGCGCTGTCCCTGTGAGAACGCCCTTCACCTCGGTCCACGCTCCGTCGCCATCCTGGAAAGCAACCCAGGCCGGTGCGTCGCCGCAGAGCTTCAGCGTCACCTCCGTCGGCGTCACCGGCCCCGTGGGAGTGTCGCCGCAGGCGGCGATTCCCAACATGACGGCCACTACGCGTGTGCACTGAAAGGCCCTCATCACCTGATGATCAAGACGAACAGCTTTGCTGTTCATACCGGGCATCGATCGACGTCGGGAGCATGAACTGTTGACCACCGCTCTTATAGAACGACGGTTGCGCCGAGGGGGTCGCGGACGAGCTCGACGCGGACGCGCTACGAAGGGTGAGGCCGATTGCGGGGACGAACTTTCCGAGAAAGTTGTAGTCATAGACAGCCGAGCTCCAGATTTCACGCGAACTCGGCTGCAGGCCCCACGCAGGGTTATACCCGGAGCTTGTGCCGAAGTCGGGCACCTCGAGGACCCACGACTTTGCGCTACCGCGATACGCGGCCGTCATCGTGACATCCACATAGAAGTACGGCCGGGTGCCGGTCTCGAAGTCGCCAGTAGCGGACCCTGAGTACTGGGACTGCACGGGAATCGTCATGCGCTTTCGCATCGGCGTGCCGCTCGACACCGTAGTGATTGTCGGGGTCGCCGCTGCCGGCCCAAGCGAGACCGTGTGGTTTGCGACCGGACCGATGATCGTCCCGACCGAGCGACCCGCGCTTGTCACGCCGATTCCATGCAAGTCTCCGGCGATCGTGGCAGACGCCGGGAAGCCGCGATACCAGGTCGTTGCGCTTGCCGACCCCGCGTAGGTGGAGAACTGCCTGCCATTCACCAAGTAGATCGCCGAGGATACGTACCCAGGCGCTGCGAACTGCTGGATTGAGAGCTTCGCAGAATCCATAGCGAATGCCTCGGAACCAGTGAAGTCCAGCGATGGAATGATGGCGCCGTTCGCAAAATCCACGCGCCGCCGAAGGATGACTTTGTCGGCGCCCCCGGTGTTACCGCGGAAGGCAACGAGATCCTGCGGTCCATCAGCGACGCGGTCGAGGGTATAGCTGCCAGACTCACCGAAGACAGAAGCGAAGGTGAAGCCGAGCGAGACAGTCGAGTTATGGCCGGCGACACCTCCGACCAGTGTCCCATGTACTGTCTTGGTGTTGGCGGCCGGCGTACCGCAGTCGTATGAATACAGCGTGGCCAGCTCGTCCGCGCTCCCGTAGACCACGTCGGTATATCGGCCGCAGGTTGTTGTCACTACGTAGGCAACGCCGCCGAGGCGCTGGGCCATCGTGAATTTGTAGGAGTAGGCCGTTCCAGTCGGGACGCCCTGGACCTCGATCCACTCTCCGTCGCCGTCCTGGTAGCCAACCCAGGGCAGCGCGCCGCCGCAGCTTTTCAACGTCACCTCGGTTGGCTTCACCGGTTCGGTTGGCGTGTCACCGCAGGCGACGATCCCCACCGTCGCGACAGCCAGCAACGTTGGACGAAAGAACGGTTGCATTGAGGCCTCCTGAATAGACTCGCCGTCAAGCGGTGAATCGCCCGACGCGATCTCTCAGCTTCGACTAAAAGGAAACATCTGTCAAGGCGGATCGGCCAGCTCGTTCATTGGCCTTCCCGGCCTCGGTGTCCGCAAAGCCGGAAAGATTGTTCAGAACTACCGCCGCATTGCGCTTGAGTCCCTGCAGCTTCGCGCGCTTCATCGGCGATTTGCGGAATGCGGCACGGAACGTTGCATCGTCCATGCCCAGAATTTGCAACGCCAGCGTGCGCGCGTCCTTGCCCGCGATGCCCTGGCGCGCGGCGAACGCGGGCTCGCGCGCGTCGGTCGCGAATCGCACGTTCCATGGGCAGACGTCCTGACAGATATCGCACCCGTAGATGTTCTCGCCGATGGCGCCGTGGAATTCGCTTGGGATCTCGGTCTTAAGCTCGATCGTGAGATATGAGATGCACCTTGTCGCGTCGAGCACGCGCGGCGCGACGAACGCATCAGTCGGGCACGCATCGAGACAGCGCGTACACGTGCCACATCTGTCGGCCTCGAACGGCGCGTCGGGCTCGAGTTCTAGATCCAGCAGAAGCGCACCGAGAAAGAAGAACGACCCGATCTCCGGATTGAGCAGCATCGTGTTCTTGCCGAACCAGCCGAGGCCAGCCTTGCGCGCGAGGTCTCGCTCGAGGATCGGTCCGGTATCCACGTATGCCTTGCCGGCGATGTCGCGCCCCAATTCGGTCTGCAGCCACGCGTGCAGCTCCCGAAGCCGTGCGGTCATGACGTCGTGGTAATCATCGCCGCGGGCGTAGCGCGCGACGGGTCCGGGCGGCGCCTTCCCGCCGTAGTTCATTCCGACCACGACGGCCGATTTCACATTCTCGAACACGCGGCGCGGATCGGCGCGTTTCTCGGCGCCGCGCTCCAGATACGCCATGTCGCCGGCGAAGCCGCGCGCGATCCATTCCTCGAACATCGGCGCGGTCTCCGCGGGCCCGAGCGTGGCGATCCCGACGAGATCGAAGCCAAGCGCGCGGGCGCGGGACTTGATCGACTCCTCGATTCTCATGAATCGGATACCGACCAGAGCGCGTACCGTTCCACGTCGCGCGCGGGGGGGACGGCGTCGTAATCGCCATACGCCGTGTGCATTCTCCACCGCAGGTACGTGCGATCCGGCAGCGGTAGGAACGGGAATCGCTTATACCATTCGCGGCGGCGGAAGCGCCAGGTGACCCGCGTGAGGGCCACGGCGAGGCGCGGCCGGCGAAGCGAGCGCGCGGCCAGTGCTCCGGTCAGACGCAACCACTGCATGATTCAACTTAAGTGATATGGCTTCCCTACACCTGATCGGCCTCATCTCGGACACGCACGGCCTGCTGCGTCCCGACGTGCATGACGCGCTGGCCGGCGTCGAGCTGATCCTGCACGCGGGGGACGTGGGCGGCGAGGACATCCTGCACGAGCTGCGCGCGATCGCGCCGACGCTCGCGGTCCGCGGCAACACGGACGCCCCGGCACCGTATCTCGAGAGCGAGATAATTCAGGAGATCGGCGGGCTGAGCGTGCACGTGAGCCACGGCCACGAGCTCGGTCAACCGACGCCGGAGCGTCTGCTGGCGCGGTACCCGCAGGCCGTGCTCGTGTACGGCCACACGCACAAGCCCTTCCTGCTGAACCGGGAAGGCCGGGTAGTCGTGAATCCCGGAGCCGCCGGCCAGCGCAGGTTCGATCTCGAGCCCAGCGTCGCGCGGCTGCGGATATCCGACGGGGCCGCGGACGTCGAGTTCATCACGCTGAGCGCGAGCGAGTGACGATCAGAGGAAGGATCTGCCCTCGAGTCCCGGTGGATGCGGGATACCGAGTCCGTCCAGAGCGCTCGGCATCAGATCCACGGTTCGCAACGGAGCCCGCGCGAGCGGCCGGCTGACCAGCAGCGGCGCCAGCATGTGATCGCGGTGCAGCGCGCCGTGCGACGAGATGTGCGGTATCGGCTCGAAGCGGGCACGCAGGTCCCACTCGCGCGCCGCGGACAGGATGATGTCTCCCGACCGAGGCGAGCGCGCGAGACGCGCGATCTGAACCAGCGCATCCGGGTACTCGCTTCCCATCGTCAGGGCGCGCGACTCGTCTTCGCTCAGGCCGGCGTGCTCGCCGATCCCGAGAGGATCGCCGCTGCCGGGCCGGTACGAATAGCCGTCGCCGGCCCACTCCAGCATCGCGGACCCGGCGGCTCGCGAGCGGATCTCGCAGCGTATGTCGCTGTGAGGCAGCAACATGAGATCGGTCGAATCGCGCGCCAGGAGGCTCGCGGCGAGCCCGCTCCACTCGCTCGCGAGTGACGGCCACCAACGCCGCTTTCCCGCTTTCACGTCGAGGTATAGATGGGCCATCGCGTTGCCGCTCACCATCACCGCCGTGCGTGGGTCACGCGTGAAAATTCCCCAGGGGTGCCAGATCGGCCGGAGACCGAGCTGTGTCAGCACACCGGCGAGGTCATCGTGCCCGCGTATGGCCGTATGCCCGTGATCGCTGACGACCCAGAGGTGCGTCGTGTCCCAGAGCCCCCTGTGCTCGAGATCGCCCCGGATGTTGGCGACCGTGTCGTCCACGATGCGGAGCGCGGAGGTCACGTCGTCGGACGCCTGCCCGCACGCGTGCGAGACCTTGTCGACACCCGTGAACGCGGCGAAAACGAAATACGGTTTCTGCTTCCGCATCGTCGAGACCAGCCGGCGCGAGACAGCGCGGTCGATCTCGAGCCAGCCCTGGACGTCACCGCGGAAGTGAGTCCAAGCGGTGCGCGCGGCGAAGGCGGGACCGCGCGTGAGGTTGCGCGAGGGCCGAAGCCCGCGGGTGACCACGCTCATCGCGGCCAGCGAGTTGGGCACCAGCTCGAACATCGTCGGAGATCCCCGATCCAGATCCCGGTCCACCAGCCGCATGTCGATGCCGACGTAGCTGCGCGAGTGCCCGGGCCCGGCGCAGTCCTTGCGCGAACGGTCGTACCAGCGGAGTCCGGGCATCCCCACGGACCCGGGGTGCTTCCCCAGCAGGAACGGCGTGTACGCCGGACCGGTCACCGAAGGAAATACAGAGGTGATCTCGTGCAGCCCACCCTCTGCCTGCAGCCGTGCCATGGCGGGGAGCGCGCCCGACTCGATCGCGGCTCGGAGGGTATCGGTGCGTGCGCCGTCGGCGACGAGGATTATTATCGGCAATAGATTCCGGCCACGTACTTCAGCGTGCAATTAGATGAAGAAGAAGCGAAAAGATACCGCAAAGCCGGCGACGCGCCCCGTTAAGGCGCCGTCCGCTGGGAAGAAGCAGCCTACACGCCGCAAGAAAGGCGCGCGCACGGCCACCGGGAAGCCGATGAGCCCGGCCGTGCTCGCGTCGGCGGAAGAGTCGGCGCTGGCCGGGCTGAAGGAGCGCACCGAGATCGGCCACATGAAAGCGGGGCGCACCCCGCCGTCGCGCAGCGAGGATACGCGGCAGGTAGGAGCGACGCGCGTGATCGACGAAGCCATCCGCGACCACGTCGTCGAGACCGAAGACGAGAAGTTCCTGCAGCATCCGCGCGCGGAAGCCGATTTCGTCAAGAGCGACCCGTGGCGGGTACTGCGGATCATGAGCGAGTTCATCGAAGGCTTCGACGTGCTCGCGCAGACCGAGAAGGGGGTCGCGGTGTTCGGCTCGGCGCGCATCGGCCCCGACGACCCGCAATACGACAAGGCGGTGGAGGTCTCCCGGCTGCTGGCGGAGGCCGGGTTCTCGATCATCACCGGCGCCGGCCCGGGCATCATGGAAGCGGCCAACAAGGGCGCGCGCCTCGGCGGTGGCCCGTCCATCGGCTGCAACATCGAGCTGCCCTTCGAGCAGGGCGCGAACCCCTACGTCGACACCCTGGTGAACTTCCGCTACTTCTTCGTGCGGAAGACGATGTTCATCAAGTACTCCTCGGCGTTCATAATCTTCCCCGGCGGATTCGGCACGCTGGACGAGCTGTTCGAGGCGGTCACGCTCATTCAGACGGGCAAGATCTACCAGTTCCCCGTGATCCTCATGGGACGCCGGTACTGGGCCGGCCTGCTGCGCTGGCTGCACGCGCGCGTCCTGCTGGAGAAGAAGATCTCTCCGGGTGATCTGGACCTGCTCTTTCTCACCGATGACCCTGAAGAAGCGGCGCAGGCGGTGATTACTGCCTTTAATGCCAAAAGGTGATTAGTGATTAGTGATTGGTGATTAGTGAGGGCGCGCCGTTAGCAGTTATCTGTTACTAATCACTAACCACTAATCACTAATCACTGCCGTCATGATCGAAGAGCTCAAAGCCAAACTCGGCGAAGAAGTGGAGCGTCTCCAGCGCGAGCTCAGCATCACGCTCCCGCAGGAGATCAAGCGCGCGGTGGAGTACGGCGACCTGCGCGAGAACAGCGAGTACAAGGCCGCGCTCGAGCGGCAGCAGTTCGTGCAGGCGCGACTCGGACAGCTCCGCCAGCGCTTGAGCAAGCTGTCGCAGATCGACGTCACGCAGATTCCCACCGATCGTGTCGGGCTCGGCTCGGAGGTCACGGTGGAGGACGAGAAGACCGGCGAGCGGGAGACGTACAGCCTGGTGTTCGGGGACGCCATGGAGTTCCAGGACGGTCACGTGACGATGTCGTCGCCGATCGGCCTCGCGGTCGTCGGAAAGGCTTTGGGCGAGGTTGCGGTGCTCAAGTTGCCGGCGGGCATGCGGCGGCTGAAGGTCGTCGACCTGAAGACCATTCACGATTCGACATCGGTCTAGCCGGGCGAAGCCTTGCGGGGTTCGGGGGCTGGAGCTGGGCCTCCGTGGCACCTACGCTCGCCTTCGGCTCGCTAACACGGTGCCTGGAGGCCCAGCTCCAGCC
>JANLGX010000437.1 GCA_024654005.1 Gemmatimonadaceae bacterium
CGTGCCGACCGGTGTGTGCATGACGCGCGTGACAGCGCCTGGCGCGACCGGTCGACTGGCCGGCGGTTTGCCGGCGTGCGGCACGAAGAAGGTGGCGCCAGCCAGCAGCATCGAGTGCAGCTGCTGGCGCCGCGCGTGAGGGCGGTGCGGCTGCGGGTGATGCGGCTTGGCGCGAGTGCGACGCCTCATACCCCATTGTCGTTCCCGGGGCAACTCGGGGGTGACCCGAATGGAACACCCTCCGGCGGCGCCTAGCTACTTCCCGGCGCAAAACTGAGGCGCTACGTCCTTGTGCCCGTGTTGCTGCTGGCGACGGGCCGTGCACGATCGATCACGTGGCTCCCGATCAGTCGTCCTGAGGATCGACGCATTTCGCTTGACAGCCGATCGGCGCCCGTACTAGGTTACGCATCAGTACATGCGTAAGAGACAGTCCTTGCACCGTGCGCTGCTCGCGGCGACCAAGACGATGGTCCAGGGCGGACTGTCGGCCACATCCCGTCGGTGCGGGAAGCGTACGTGCCCGTGCGCGCACGATGCCACCGCTCGGCACGGCCCGCATCTATACCTCACCTATCGCGAGAACGGCGCGAGTCGGTCGCTGTATGTGCCGCCCGAGGGAGCGCCGACCGTGCGCACCGCCCATGAGGCCTGGGCGACGTTCTGGGAGATCGGGTGCGCGATCGCGGCGCTCAACCGGGACGACCTGCGACGGGCGTGGCAGGCCGAGTTGCCCGCCCGGACACCGCGCGTGCGCCGGAGACCGCGGGCATGATCGACGCGCGCCGGTTGCAGCGGACGTTCGGGGACGGCTTCGTGGCGGAGGCCGTCACGGATTTGCAGGAAGCGTGGATGCGGCACGCCGACGCGATCTTGGGCGATGACCAGTTGGTGTCGGCCGTGTATGAGGCGCTCGGGTCGCGGCATCCCCAGAGCCGGACGCGCGGGCGGCGCGGAGCGCCGGCCGAGATGGTGCTGCGGTTGCTGGTGCTGAAGCACCTGCGGAATTGGAGTTATGCGACGGTGGAACGCGAAGTGCGGGGCAATTTGGTCTATCGCGACTTCACCCGAGTCGGTGGCGGCAAGGTCCCCGACGCCAAGACGATGGGACGCTGGGGCGTGGCCGTCGGACCGGGGGTCATCGAAGACCTGCACCGCCGCCTCATCGCGATCGCGCAGCAGCAGCAGGTGGTCGAGGGCCGCAAGATGCGTGTGGATACGACGGTGGTGGAGACCAACATCCACTATCCGACCGACAGCAGTTTGTTGGGCGATGGCGTGCGCGTGCTGACGCGCACGATGAAAAAGGTGACCGTGATCGTCGGGGCCGTCGGCGCGACCCTGCGTGACCGGAGCCGCAGCGTCAGACACCGGCTGTGGGAGATTGGCCGGATCGCGCGGAGCAAGGGCGCGCAACGCCAGGAGAAGCTGACCCGCGCGTATCAGCACCTGTTGGCGGCCACGAGTCGCGTGGTAGGACAAGCAAAGCGGTTTTCGCGGGAGATTGGCGCGGGGGTGAAACGCAGCCGTGATGTCCTGCAACAAGCCGCGCTCGAGGGATGGCGCCACGAGTTGGACACCTTCGTGCCGCGTGTCCAACAGGTGCTGCTTCAAACGCGCGCGCGCATCTTCGGCGGGGATACGCACGTCGCGGACAAGTTACTCAGCGTGTTCGAGCCGAGCACCGAAGTGATCCGCAAGGGCAAAGCGGGCAAGCCGAACGAGTTCGGCAAAATGGTGGAGCTGCAGGAGGCGGAGCATCAGATCATCACCGCGTATGTCGTGTATGACCGACGGCCGAGCGATTCGGATCTCCTGATCCCGGCGCTCGAGGCGCATGAGCGGACGTTCGGGCGTGTGCCGCGGCTCGTCGCCGCTGACGCGGCCTTCTACTCGGGCGCGAATGAAGCGTCTGCCCATGTGAGCGGCGTCACGCGCGTCTGCATTCCGAACCAGGCCACCAAGAGTGCCGAGCGGAAGCGCGAACAGAAGAAACGCTGGTTCAAGAACGGGCAGAAGTGGCGCACCGGATGTGAGGGGCGGATCAGCGTCGTCAAGCGGCGACACGGCCTGACCCGCAGCCGCTATAAAGGAGACGACGGGATGAAACGCTGGGTTGGGCTCGGGGTGATCGCGGACAACTTGATCAATATCAGTCGCGTGCTGGCCACGCGGGCAGGCACCTGATCCTCCGCGCTGTATCCTTTCGACCGAATCACCCGCCGGGCACGCGCCGGCGGGTTTCTGCTTTTGAGCAGATCCCTCAATCGTCAATATCGATTTTTGCGCCGGGAAGTAGCTAGAACTCGATCAGAAACCCCGCCGAGGGGATGCGCGGGATGAGTTTTTCCGTGTAGAAGACCGCCTCGAAGCTGGTGCGCGAGAAGCCGTCAGCCTGGCCGAGGTTGCGGCGGC
>JANLGX010000439.1 GCA_024654005.1 Gemmatimonadaceae bacterium
GGCCGGCTGACGTTCACGGCGGAGCGCACCTGGAAGAACGAGATCTGGAGCATGGCGAACATCGCCAGACGGTTGCCCAGGTAGGCCCCCACTCTACGCGCAGGAGGATACCGATGCTGGCACTCTCGGAGAGACAGATACGGTCGATGGGGCCAAGCGGCGTGATTGGTGGCATGTAGTCTTTCTAATCCGAAGCTACCCAGCATTGCTGTGTGGCAGGGAGGTCCCAATGGTCCGAGTGGTGTTACGCGTGTTGCTGTTGGTGGCGCTGTTGAGCGGCCCACTCTCAGCTCAGAGCAGAAGTCCTGTCGAATTAGCAAACGCTTCCGTCCCCGGCGACGCCCTCCGTCTCTCATACGGAGGCGATCCGCCTGGAATATCGAGTATCGGCGAGTGGGCAATGGCGGTGGCTGGCCCACCACGTTTCGTGATGTCGCGAACGCGGCTGACTTTCTCCGGACGCTCGCGCATGACCACCAGCTGGACTTGGGGCGTGTCATTGCAGTCGGCCACTCATCAGGTGGGCATCTCGCTATGTGGCTGGCCGCACGTCCCCGGATTGCGACGGCCTATCGATCAGACTATTGTTAAACGATACGCCTATCGATGAGGATTCCATGGCGATTGTGACCGTTTCTCCGAAGTTTCAAGTGGTGATTCCCCGCGAAATTCGCGAGGCGCTGCAGCTGGAGCCCGGACAAAAAGTACAGGCGCTCCAGTACCAGAACCGCGTCGAATTCATTCCCGTGCAGGGCATGCGCAAGATGCGCGGCTTCCTGAAGGGGATCGATACCACGCTCACTCGCGACCGGGACCGCGTGTGAATCTCGTCGACTCGTCGGCGTGGCTGGAGTATTTCGCGGCGGGCCCGCAAGCGGGACAATTCGCGGCTGTGATCGAAGATGTCGAGCATCTTCTCGTGCCGACGATTGTCCTCCTTGAAGTCACACGCCGTGTGATGCAGCAGCGCGACGAAGACGCGGCGTTACAGATTGCGGCGATGTTGCACCAGGGGCAGATCGTCACGCTCGATGCGGGCATTGCACTGAGCGCGGCTAATCTCGGGGTCACGCACAAGTTGCCGTTGGCCGACAGCATCATCTACGCAACCGCGAAACAGCATCATGCGACGATCTGGACATTGGATGCGGACTTTTCCGATCTGGCAGACGTCCGCTATTTTCCGAAGCGCAAGTAGGGCGGGCTGGTGCCGCCGTCGCTCAGCTGCGCTTCCCCGCGCGTTTCGCCCATGATCGGGTAGCTATGCCACGAGCGGTTTGGTCCGCTTCAATTCCCTGGGATGCCGGCGGAACCACGACGACACGAGCATCAGTTCGTCGATCACGTGCGTCGGGACGACGCCCGGCGCCGGCTGCGGCTCGTTCGCGAACATCGCCTGCACGAGCTGCTGCAACGCGGACTTCTCCTTCCTCGACTTCGGCTTCTGCTGCTCGGCGCGCACGAGCCCGCGCCTGATCACGTACACGCGGTCGTCCCCCTCGAAACCCTTCACCGTATAGGTGAACGACAGCGTCTCCACGGCGAAGCGGAGACGGGTGAACTCCTCCCGCAGGTCCTGCAGCCGCTGGAGCTTGTCGCGCAGGGAAGCGGCGCGCTCGAAGTGCAGCAGCTCGCCGGCGACGATCATCGACTCGCGCAGCGATTCGATCGGACCGTCGTGCCGTCCCTCGAGAAACGCGCGCGCGTCGGCCACGCGGCTCGTGTACCGCGCCACCGAGCTCGCGCCGCAGCACGGTCCGACGCACTTGCCGATCTCGTACCGGATGCACCCGGGCGTGATCCGCGGCGTCTCGAACAGCTCCGGCTGATCGGAGAACACCATCTTGTGATCGAGCGCGCAGTCGCGAAGGCCGAGCGCGTCGCTCAGCTCGCGCACGGCCTCGCCCAGCCGCTGCGCGCCGTGGAACGGGCCGTAGTACACCGAGCTGTCGTCCAGCGTGGGCGCGCGCACGACGAGCAGCTTGGGCGCCGCCGAGTCGGCCAGCTTGATAAAGGCATAGTGCCGGCCATCCGATTTCATCATCACGTTGAACCGCGGGCGGAATTTCTTGATCAGTCGCAGCTCCTGCAGCAGCGCGGCGAACTCGCTCGGCGTGTACTCCCAATCGATCGCGCTCGCCTCGCGCAGCATCCGCGCGCCCTTGTCGGCGGGAAACTCGCAGCGGAAGTAGCTCATCAGCCGCGAGCGGATCCGCTTGGACTTGCCGACGTACAGCACCTCGCCGCCGGGGGAGATCATCCGGTACACGCCGGGCTTGTCCAGCGCGCTCCCCCGGACGTGCTGCCGCATCGCGTCCAGCTCGGCGTCGGTGACATACGCGGCCCGCGCGGTCTTCCGCCTCATGTCAGCGCTGGCACCGCGGGCAAAAGTACGTGGCGCGGCCGTCGATCGCGTGCGTCAGCACTATCCTCGTCCCGCACCGGCGACACGGCTCGCCCGCGCGGTTGTACGCGTCGAGCTTGTCGGCGAACGCGCCCTCGGCATAATCCCGGATCGTCGTGCCGCGCAGCTCGATCGATTCGCCGAGGACCGACACGATCGCGTCGCGCAGCAGCTCCGCCTCCTTCCGGGAGACCGTGCGGGCGGAGCGCGACGGGTCGATCTTCGCGCGCCAGAGCGCCTCGCTCGCGTAGATGTTGCCGACTCCCGCGAGCCTGTGCTGGTCCATGATCAGCGGCTTCACCGGCCTGATCGATCTCTGCAGCAGCTCGTACAGCCAATCGCCCGTGAAACCCGCCTCGAGCGGCTCCGGGCCGAGCTTGGATACATACGCCTCGAATTCCTTCGGTGTGAAAAGCTGGAAGGTTCCCAGCCGCCGCACGTCACGGTAATGCAGCCGGCGGCCGTCGTCGAGAGCGAGATGCAGGGTGCAGTACTGGTCGGCGCCGCGCCCCGAGCGCTCGACCACGAAGCTGCCGGTGAACCGCGGCTGTACGGCGACGCGCGCGCCCGAGTCGAAATCGATGACCGCGAGCTTGGCCCGGCGCCACACCCGCACGATCCGGCGGCCGACGAGCACGCGCTGGAGCTTCCGCGGGGTGGCGCCCCTGAGAACGTCGGGCTTGTGGACCGTGACGCCGACGACGGTGCGGCCGCGCACACGCTTGTGGAGGTCGCGGGCCATCGTCTCGACTTCAGGCAGCTCGGGCACGCCGGATTATAGCGCGCGGCCGCCGCCCGGCGCATTGGCGCGAGCGCCGCATGTCCCTAAAGTTCGGGCAATGGCCGCGAGCACGAGCACCTTCGCGAAGCGCGCGTTCGAGTTCTACAAGGGACTGGTCGCCCCGCGGGTTCCGCGCGGCGTGGTCGTGATGAACCCGTACACCGATGCGCGCGTGCGCCGCCAGGTGCGGCTGTTTCTCGACAAGTACTTCGACGACAACCGGCCGCGAACACTGGTGCTCGGGATAAATCCCGGACGGTTCGGCGCCGGAATAACCGGAGTCACGTTCACTGATCCGATCGCGCTGGCCGACCGGTGTGGCATCGCCAACGACCTTCAGCGCGTCCCCGAGCTGTCATCGGTGTTCGTGTACAAGGTCATCGAGCGCTTTGGCGGCCCGCGGAAGTTCTACCGCCGCTTCTTCCTCACGGCGGCGTGTCCGCTCGGCTTCGTCCGGAACGGCGTCAATCTCAACTACTACGACGATCGCGCGCTCGCGCGGGCGGTGACGCCGTTCATGGTCGAGACCATCCGGCGCCAAATCGCGATTGGGGGGCGCACTGACCGGGCGATCGTGCTGGGGATAGGAGCGAACTTCAAGTTCCTGACGGAGCTGAACGCGAAGCACAGCTTCTTCCGCGAGCTGGTCCCGCTCGAGCACCCGCGCTGGATCATGCAGTACCGCCGCCGCGAACTCGAGAGGTATCTGGACAAGTACGAAGAGGCACTGACGTGACCCAGCCGTCACAATCGAAATCGGCACACTCTCGGTCCTGCGCGGCGGGTTACCACCGCGCGCTCTGGCGTTTTTAAAGCCCTGTGCGATCCTGCGATCTTTGCCCGGGTTGGCATCGATCAAGGCGCGGTTACCTGGCCCGGGGGCCTCGATCTGGCACCCGACGCCATGTACGACGAGATCAAGGCTGGAGGGCGCTGGACGGCCGTGTAGAAGACGCGTCCGCGACGGCTCTCGCGTCGATCGCCCGCCAGCCGATGTCCCGCCGGAGCTGCTTGCCTTCAAGGCCGACCCGCTCCGCAACCTCGCGGCTGCGGGCCGCGGCCTCACGAACGTCGGCGCCCAACGCGGTTATGCTCAGCACCCGCCCGCCCGCGCTGACGAGCTTGTCCGCCGGGTCGCGCGCAGTACCGGCGTGGAAGACGTGCACATCGGCTGCGACTGGCGGGATCGTCAGCTCGTCGCCCGTGCGCGGAGAGTCCGGGTAGCCGGCGGCGGCGACCACCGTCGTTACCGACGCGCCGCTTCGCCACGTCAGCGCCGAATCCACGAGGCGGCCGGCCGCGCCCTCCAGCAGCGGCAAGAGCGGAGAGACCTGCAGAGGGAGCAGAGCCTGTGTTTCCGGATCGCCGAACCGGCAGTTGAACTCCACCACCTTCGGTCCCTCGCGCGTGATCATCAATCCCGCGTACAGCAGGCCGGTGAAGGCCGATCCGTTCTCGCGCATCCAGCGCAGCGAGGGATGGATGATGCGGTCCATGACGTCGCGTACCAGGGCCGGAGTCCCGATCGCGACGGGCGCGTACGCCCCCATCCCGCCCGTGTTCGGTCCGGCATCGCCGTCGAGCAGCCGCTTGTGATCCTGCGCGGCCAGCATCGGAATGGCGGTCGCGCCGTCGGTGAGGACGAACAACGACAGCTCCTCGCCTTCCATGAACTCTTCCACGAGGATCTCGCTGCCGGCGTCGCCCAGCGCTCGCTCGCCGAGCAACCGGTCGACGGCCGCTTCGGCTTCGGCGGTCGTCTGCGCAACCACGACGCCCTTTCCGGCCGCGAGTCCGCTGGCCTTGATCACGACGGGCGCGCCGAACTCGCGCACCGCGCGCTTCGCGGCCTGAATATCGCGAGTCGCCACCGCGCGCGCGGTCGGCACTCCGGCCTCGCCCATCATGCGCTTCGCGAACGACTTGGAGCTTTCGATCCGCGCGGCAGCCGCGGTCGGGCCGAAGATGGCGAGCCCCCGCTCGCGAAAGCGGTCCACGATGCCCGCGGCGAGCGGCGCCTCGGGGCCAACGACCGTTAGCCCGACCTTCTCCCGCTGGGCGAGCGCCAGCAGTCCGTCGAGATCGGTAGGCGCGATGGTTTCGCAGCGGGCATGCTCAGCGATGCCCGGGTTCCCCGGCGCGGCGATCAGCTCGATTGACGGATCATCGGAGTGAAGCTTCCAGGCCAGCGCGTGCTCGCGCCCGCCTCCTCCGACGAGCAGGACCTTCATCCCAATGCCTGATCCAGATCGGCGATGAGATCGCCCACGTCCTCCACGCCGCACGACAGCCGGATGAGCCCGTCCGACAGGCCGAGCTGCGCGCGACGCTCGGCCGGAACCGACGCGTGCGTCATCGACGCCGGGTTGCTGATGAGACTCTCTACGCCACCGAGCGATTCCGCCAGCGAGAAGAGACGAACCTTGCGGAGCACCGCGTCCGCCCGGTCGCGCGTCTCGAGGTCGACGGAGATCATTCCGCCGAAGCCCGACATCTGCCGCTTCGCCAGCTCGTGCTGCGGATGCGACGGGAGCCCCGGATAGAGCACCTTGTCCTCTCCGACGCGCTCCGCCAGCCACTGCGCGATCGCGCGTCCATTGCTGTCGTGCCGCTCCATCCGCAGGTGGAGCGTCTTGGTGCCGCGGAGCGCGAGCCAGCAGTCGAACGGGCCCGGGATCGCGCCCGCCGCGTTCACGATGAACTGCAGCCGCTCGGCCAGCGAGTCGTCGCTGGTCACCGCGATGCCGCCGATCATGTCGCTGTGGCCGTTCAGATACTTGGTGGTCGAGTGGTACACGATGCTGGCTCCGTGCTCCAGCGGGCGCTGGAAGTACGGACTGGCGAATGTGTTGTCCACTATGAGCAGCGCGCCGGCGTCGCGCGCGATGTCCGCCGCCGCCGAGAGGTCGGTGAGACGCATG
>JANLGX010000444.1 GCA_024654005.1 Gemmatimonadaceae bacterium
CGATGTGGCCGGCGGTGCCGAGAATCATAAGAACGGTGACTAGTGACTAGTGATTAGTGACTAGTAACTGCTCGCGTTCCCACATCGAGTAGGCGACCAGCTTCTTCCCTTCGCTCAAGTGCTGGTCGAGAAACTCGCGCAGCAGCCGCTGGTGCGCGCGCCCTTCCGCGGCGCTCGAGATCTCAACAGGAGAGCCGGCGAGCCATTCCGCCAGGGCCGCTCGAGCCTCGGGCGGGATCGGGTGCGCGCCCGGGACGAGCCGCGCGCAGCGATCGCACAGCGCCCCGCCGGCCACGTGCGAGAACGGAGTGCGCGCGTCGTCCGCGAGCGGGGTGTGACAGTTCGCGCACACGTCCAGGGCGGGCGCGAAGCCCAGCTCGCCGACGATGTGCCACGCGGCGCCGAGCGTCCGGGACACCGTGTCGTCCGCCTCCGCAGCTCCGATCGCGTCGAGACCCGCGACGAACGCATCGAATAAGCGGGGATGCGGCTCGTCGCTGCTGAATCTGAGCGCCAGCTCGGCCAGCACGCACGCGCCGGTGAAGCGCGAGATGTCGGCCGCGAGCTCGGGACGCGCGCGCGTGACGTCGAACGCGGTGAGCGTGTTGAGGTCGCGGCCGGGTCGCGTGGAGTACTCCGCCGTTCCCTGCGCGAACACGTCCAGCGACGTGCCGAAGCGCTTGCGGCTGCTACGCGCGCCGCGCGCTAGCACGGACTGGATCCCGGCATCGCGCGTGATCAGCCGCATTATCCGCGAGCTCTCGAGATAGTCGAAAGCGTGGAGAACGACGGCTTCGGTCGCCACGAGAGTCATGCGGAAAAGCTACTGCGTGCTGCGGGGAAAGCGCTCCGCGCTGCGTGCGGCGTGCTGCGTGCTACCCGGCGATCTCGAGCCACGGTCTGTGCGAGTGCACCCAGGAAACGAGCTCCGGATGGAAGAGGTGGCCCAGCAGCTCGACGCCCTCCGCGGCGCGCGGGCCCGGTCGAGCGTAGTAAGCGTTCGCATCCACCGCATAAGTCCGCGCACCCCGTACCCGAGGCAGCCCACGAGCGAGCTCCGCGGCGGCATCCAGCCGGTAGCCGCACGGCGACACGACTATGACCTCGGGCTCGGCAGCTTCGACGTCGTCCCAGGTGATGCGGACGGAGTCTTCGCCCGGGCGGCCGAGCGGGTCGTGGCCGCCCGCGAGCGCCACCATCTCCGGAACCCAGTGGCCCCCACAGAAAAGCGGCTCCGTCCACTCGAGAAAAACGACGCGGCGCGGCACGGCGCCGGCCACGGCCGCGCGCACCCGCGCGAGGCTCCTGCGCGTGGAATCGACCAGCGCCTCGGCCGCGTCCGGCCGGCCGATGGCGATCCCGGTTTCGATAATGTTGTTCTCGATCCCGGCGATGTCTCCGGGAGTGAGGAACAGGATGTCGGGCCGGGTGGACAAATCCCGGACGGCGCGGCTCAGCTCGTTGCCCGAGGGAGCGCACACGCGACAGAGGTTCTGCGTCAGGATCACCTCCGGCCTAAGCTCGCGCAACAGCTTCTCGTCTATCAAGTACATCGAGCCGCCCGTCTTCATCCGCGCGGCGACTGCCCGGTCAATCGCGGCGGGTGACGCGCCGCCGAGGTCGAGCGCCGGACGGCTGACCACGGGAAGCGCTACGACCTCGGGAGGATAGTCGCACTCGTGCGAGCGGCCCACGAGCTCCGCCCCCGCTCCCAGGGCGTGGACTATCTCGGTGCCGGCGGGAAGAAACGACACTATCCGCACCGTCACTCCAGATCGCAGAACATGAACCGGCCTTCGCGCATGACCGTCGTGCCCACGCGGTAAGCGACCGGCGCGCTGAAGCCGGGCCCCTCGGAGACGAAGGTGTGGAACTCGCCGCGCTCACCGCACGGATCCACGTCGGGCGGCAGATCGGCCAGCAGCGACGCGTCGTACGCCCGGCCGGCGAACGAGGGATCGAGCAGCGTACAGTCCACGCAGACGACCCGGGCCGCGAAGCCTCCGCGGACGAACTCCCTCGACAACAGCGCGGTATCCCTGCCCCAGACCGGAAACAGCGGGGCGAAGCCGCTCCTCGCGAGCAGCCGCTCGCGGTATGCGCGCACGTCCTCGAGAAACAGGTCGCCGAACGCGACCGCCGCGACGTCCGGCACGCTCCGCCGCATCTCGCGCAGCCCATCCAGAAACGCCGCTTCGTACGCGGCGTTCGTGCAGCTCGAGGGCAGCGGGACCTCGAAGAGAGGCAGGCCCAGACGATTCGCCTGCTCGCGCAGCAACGACCGGCGAACGCCGTGCACGCTCACACGATCGTATTCGGTCGTGACGCTCGTGACCAGGCACGCGACATCCATGCCCGGGTCCTGGCGAAGCGCCAGGAGCGCCAGCGCGCTGTCCTTCCCTCCACTCCAGCTGAGAGCCACTCGCGGGCTCAATGAGATCCTCCCGGAACGCCGCCGACGAATCTGGTTCGCCTCACCGCAGCCACGCCTCGATCCGTCCGCCCACAAGGATCCGGCGGCCGGGTGTCTCAAAGTTGAAGACTTCCTGATACTCCTTGTCGAACAGGTTGTCCACGCGAAGGGTCAGGGCAACCGGCGTCCTGCCGCCACGCAGCACCGGCAGGCTCGCCGCCAGGTCCACGACTGTCGCCGCCGGAACGGTCACCCGCGCGCTCGGAAACGAGCGGAAGTCGAAGTCGGGCCGCTTGCCGACGTAGCGCGCCACGACGGTGGCGGAGGCACCGTTCCATCCGGTCCAGTTGACACCCGCGCTCCCGGTCCTTCGCGGCCGGCGAAGCAGCTCGTCGCCAACTCTTGCGCCTCCCTGGTAGCCGGGCTGCAGCGCCGCGACGCGGGCCTTGAGCAGAGTGAGCGACGCGCTTCCCCACCAGCCGCCCCGCGCCGCAGTGGTGAGCTCGAGCTCGAACCCCCTCGATGTTGCCGCCCTGAGGTTGGCGTACGTGCCCACGTAGTCAGGCGGCCCGCCCGGCACGTACTCGATCAGATCCTCGAACTGCTGGTCGAAGTACGTCGCGCTGAGCGATAGTAATCCCGCTAGCAGCTCCTGCTTCAACCCTATTTCGGCGTTGCGGGAGCGTTCCGGCGACAAATCCGGATTGCCGGTCGTGAAATCCGTGTCGAGCAGATGATAGAACGCGGGCGCATTGTACGCCGTGCTCAGCGAGCCGCGCAGACTGGATCCTTCAAAGAGGCGCACGGCGGCTCCCGCGCGATACGTACCGGCTCGCTCGAAATCGGAAGGATCGTCGAGCCGCCCGCCGAGCGTGAGCGCCACGCGCCGCACCGTCGCCAGGTATTCCGTGTATGCCGCGCGTGTCGTTCGGAGTCCGGCGAAATTCGAATAGTCGGCCAGCTCGCCGTCCGCCGGCCCGGCCGCGCTCGCGCTGCGTTCCCGCTCGCGCTGATATTCCACTCCCGTCGTGAGCCGCCCGGCGCCGGAAGCGAGCGCGAGCCTGGCCTCCGCGCGCTGGCGCCGGTTCAGCGACGTGTATCGGTCGCGCGTGTCGCCCGACGCGCCGGGGGTGACGTCATCGGAGAATTCGCGCACGTGATTCACGCCGCCGAGGATTTCGAACTCGATGCCCGTCCGGATCCTTCGCTTCGCGTCGAGCGAGACGGTCAGGCGGCGCTGGTCTGTGTATGTATTGCTGTCCACCACATTGCCCGCGAAATCCGTGGGATAATGAAACTCGGCGTGCGTGCCGCGGGTCGCGAGCGAGATAGTCGTGGCCGCGTCGGGTCGCAGCTTCAGCGATCCGCTGACGTTCTCGTTGAGGTAGTCGTTGTTGAACGCGAGAATCCCATCCGTCGAATGGCGGGCGCCGTGCAGCGAGAACCCCAGCGCGTCGCCGCCGCCGGACAGGCCCAGCCCCGCGTCGAGGGTGCCGTACGTGCCGCCGCGAATGTCGGCCGCAACGCGAGCCGGCCCCGCACCGCCGCGGGTGAATATCTGGACGACGCCGGACACGGCGTCGGCGCCATGCACCGCGCCAGCCGGACCGCGTACGATCTCGATGCGCTCGAGGTTGTCCGTGGTCAGGTGGCTCAGGTCGAAGTAGCCGCCGACCGCGTTCACCGGCACTCCGTCGATCAGAAACTTCGTGTACCGGCTTTCACCGCCGCGCAGGAACAGAGAGGTGAGGGAGCCGAACGAGCCGTTGGAAGCCAGCGCGACTCCCGGCACGCCCCGCAGCGCCTCGGCGACGGTCGTCACGCCCCGCGCGCGCAGCTCTTCGCCGGTGATCACCGTGACGGATTGCGTCAGCGCGGACGACGCGACCGGCGCCTTGGTCGCGCTGATCACTACGCCCGCGAGGACGACAGTGTCGGGCTGTTGGGCGGTCAGCAGCGTCGCGGGCAGCGCGAGGGCCAGAGCGAGAGCGCAAAAGCATTTTTTTTTCATCGAAGTATGGGAGATAGGGTTTTGTTTCCTGAGCAACAGCCAATAGCCAACAGCCAACAGCCTCTTCACCTCTTCCTCAGTGGCAGCAGCACCGGCGCGCCCGACGCAGCGTCGCGCGAGATCACGATCGGCCAGTCGTACACGGCTTCCAGCGTGGCGGCATCCATCACTTCCACCGGCGCGCCGTCGGCCACGACGCGCCCGCGCGAGAGCAGCACCATCCGCGACGCGAACCGCGCGACGAGGTTCAGCTGATGGCTCACCATCAGCACTGCCATCCCGCCGGCGGCCAGCGAGTGCACCAGCTCGAGCAACGACATCTCGTGCGCGATGTCGAGAAAAGTCGTGGGCTCGTCCAGCACCAGCATGCCCGTCTCCTGCGCGAGCGCGCGCGCCACCCGCACCCGCTGCCACTCCCCGCCCGACAGCTCGTCGGTCCGCCGCTGCAACAGGCCGGCAATCTCGGCCCGCTCCACCGCGCGCTGGATCGCGCGCGCGTCGTCCGGCGAGCTGGTGAGCCCGCGGCTGTACGGATACCGGCCGAGGGCCACGTACTCGCGCACCTCCAGCGGAAACACCGTCTCCTCGCGCTGCGGAACCACGGCCACGCGCCGCGCGAGCTCGCGCTGCTTCAGCGCGCCGCGGTCGCTGCCGTCGAGCAGGATCCGCCCCGACTCCAGCGGCTCCCGCCCGAGCAGCGCGCGCACGATGGTGCTCTTCCCGCTGCCGTTCGGCCCGACGAGCGCGGTGATCCCGCCGTCGGCCGCGGCGAACGACGCCCCGTCCACCGCGGGACTCGCCGCGCCGTGGTAGCGCACGGTGACGCTCTCGAAGCGGATCATCGCATGCGCCCCAGCCGAACGAGAAAGAACGGCACGCCGATGAGCGCGGTGACGGCGCCGAGCGGCAGCTCGGCCGGCGGCAGAGCGGTGCGCGCGACGACGTCGGCGAGGATCACGAGAATGCCGCCCACGATCGCGGAGCCCGCGATCAGCCGCCGGTGCCGGCGCACGCCGAAGGCGCGCACGATGTGCGGCACTATGAGGCCGACGAATCCGATCAGCCCCGCGGCGGCGACCGTCGCGGCCGCCAGCAGCGCGCTGACCAGAAACACCGTCCGCGTCGCGCGCTCCACGTCGGAGCCCAGCGCCGCCGCGGCCTCCTCGCCGAGCGCGAGCACGTCTATCTCCGGCGCGAGCCGGAGGAGCGCGAGCCCCGCGACGCCGAGGTAGAGGCCGAGCCAGAGCGCTCCCGCCCACGACGCGTCGGCCACCGATCCCATCATCCACCACAGCGATCCGCGGAGAGTGTCCGACGTGGAGTTGGCCAGCGCTACCATGATGACGGCGTTCGCGAACGCGCCAATGATCACTCCCGCCATGAGCAGCGTGCGGGGATCGCCGCGCGCGGCGCGCCCCGCGGCCCGCGCGACGAGCAGCGCGGCGCCGACCGCCACGATCGCGCCCACGAACGCGGGGATGGCGAGGGAGCCGGTGTGCTGCAGCCCCAGCCCGAACGCGAGCACCGCGCCTACCGCGGCGCCCCCCGAGACTCCGAGCAGGTACGGCTCGGCCAGCGAGTTCCGCAGCGCGCCCTGGAGCGCGGCGCCGCTCATGGCCAGCGCCGCGCCGACCATCGCGGCGAGCGCGACCCGCGGCGCGCGCAGCGTGCGCACGATCGTCGTCGTGGTCTCGTCGCCGCCGCCGGTTATCGCCGCGAAGATCTCGGAGAGCGGGATCGTGCTGACGCCGAACACCAGCCCCGCGAGCGCGACGAACAGGAGGAGCGCGACGGCCGCCGGCCAATGCCACGCGCGGGGCGCAATCATAGCTCGATTCCCGGATGCAGCCGGCGCGCGAGCGACACGGCGGCTTCGCCGAGCCGAACCGATGGTTTGCCCACGAGCGCTGTGTCCGCCATGATGATGCGCCCCGCGCGCACGGCGGGAACCGCGCGCCAGCGCGCGTCCCGGCGGAGATTCCTCGTGCCTTCGGGGCCCGCGACCACCCAGTGCGGATTTCTGGTGACGACGTCCTCCAGCGTGACGTTCGCCGACGGGGTGGCGATGTCGTCGTACAAGTTGCTCGCGCCCGCGATCGCCAGTAGCTCGGACATGAAGCTGCCGCGGCCTATCGTGATGAGCGGCGAGTCCCAGATGTACCAGAACGCGGTTCTTCGCTCGCGCCCCGCGGTCGCGGCGCGGACCCGGTCGAGCGTCGCGCGGACGGAATCGGCTACCACGAGGGCGCGGACACTGTCGCCGGTGACGATGCCCAGCAGCCGAAGTGTCCGCCCCAGATCACCGATGCTGTCGTTCTTCACAGCGAGCGTGGCGACGCCGAGCGAGCGAAGGCGGTCGGCGGCCGGGCGGTTGTCGGCGCTGGCGTACAGGATCACCAGGTCCGGCTTCGCGCCGATTACGACCTCGAGGTTCGGTCGGAGGCCCGGTCCCATGTCGGGCACGAGCCGCGCGGAGTCGGGATAGGAATCCCACGTCGTCCGGCCGATGACGCGGCTGCCCGCCCCGATCGCGAACAGCATCTCAGTGGTCGCGGGATTGAGCGAGATGATCCGCCGCGCGACGCCGGGCACGACCTCGTTCCCGAAGTCGTCGCGCACGGCCACAGAGCTCGGGGCGACGTCGCGTCCGCACGCCGCGGCGAGGATGGAAACTGCTACGCAACAAAAAACGAGCTTTCCCGCCGGAAGGATCCGGGAGAACGCCCGCAAAATCGATGTACCACGGTTGAATGACGCCACCGTCCCTCCCGCGAGGGTTGATCGGAGTGGCGCGGACGACGAGTCGTCTCCTGGCTTCGGGCCGCTACGCTCACCTTCCCGGCCGCAAGGCCAGTGGTACCACGAGCGCGCGTTGAATTCCCGTTACAGTGGCGGGGCCGCGCCGGTCTTGCACCGGCTTCCGTGGCTCCCGTCCGCGTTCTAACTGCTGGTGACTAGTGACTAGTGATTAGTGACTAGTAACTACTCACTTCACACTACTAGGCTACTTCCTTCGATAGGCGAGCGCAAGCGCCAGCAGCATCAGCGCGGCGGCGCCAACTATAAAGAGAATCAGGAAAGTCGGGCTCCACGTGCGGCGCGGCGAGGGAATGTCGATCACCGCGACGGCGTTCAGCGGTACCTCCCGCGCCATGAACCGGCGGAACGTCCGGCCCTCGGCGGTGACGGCGCGCTCCTCCGTCAGCTTCGCGCCCGTCGCGCTGCCGCGCGGCTCCTCGATCAGGATCTCATACACGTCGATCGGCGCTTCCGCCGGAACCGACAGCGGAAATTCCGCGGACGGCAGCGTGTAGCTGTACGCGAGCTGCTTCACGCCGGGAGGGATCGGCGCGATCACGCGCACGCGCCCGTCGGCGAACGACACGGCGTCGGCCGGAATGTCGCCCTGCTCGGCCTTCGGGTCGCGCGCGTTCCGCGGCAGCAGCGCGGTGAACGTCGGCGGTGACGACGGACCCGGACTGACGAGCGTCATGGTCGTGTCGTTGGATATCTCGAACACCTCGGTGACCGGGCGCACTCCCGCGGACGTCGCCGCTGCCACCACTATGTGCCGCCCGCGGATCGTGATCGGCACGCGGCGCGAGGTCGTGTCGAACACGACGATCTCGGCGGGATCGCCGCTGACGTTGTTGAACGCCAGCGGGACCGTGAAATACGTCACGCCGTGGTGCGTCGCCGAGACGAAGTAGACCGCGTCGGCGGAGCCGGTGCGCCGATAGCTGTAGGAGTAGCGTCCGCGCGCGTCGCTGCGGGCGGAGTCGAGCGGACCCGCGCCGTCCGGCCCCGCGCGATGCAGCACCGTCCAGACACCCGCCACCGGCTCCATCACCTCGGGTCCCGGCCTTACGATGCGCCCCTCCACCCGGTCCGGCGGCGCGGCCGCCTGCAGGAGCAGGACGGCGATCCTACATATTGAACTTGCCAAAATCTTCCGGGCGGAGATTCTCGAGGTACTGCTTCAACGACTCGGCGCTGGAATCGGGCTCGTCCTCGGGCTGGGCGATCGGAAACTCCGACTCCTCGCCATCGGCGTCGTCCACGAGCATGGCCGTGAGCAGCGACGCCTGCGCGTATATCGGCGCCGCGAACCGCAGCGCGATCGCGATGCTGTCCGAGGGGCGCGCGTCGATCTGCACCATCCCGCTCGGCATCGCGACGTGCAGCTCCGCGAAGAACGTCCTGTTCTGCACCTTGGTGATGTGCACACGCCGGAGGGTGCCGCCCATCCCGACGATCAGGTTCTTGCAGAGGTCGTGCGTCAGCGGGCGCTCGCGCTTCATGCGGTTCATCTCGATGACGATCGACTCCGCTTCCGGCTGCCCGATCCAGATCGGCAGCAGGCGGGAGCCGTCCTTCTCCTGGAGGATCACCACGTAGGAGTTGGACGACCGGTCGAGCCCCAACCGCATGACGTCGACTTCGACGAGTTCCATACTGAATACTACACCGTGATTAGTGATTAGTGATTGGTGATTAGTAACGGCGCTGTGCAGTCACTAATCACCAATCACTAATCACTAATCACCAATCACGCCTTCACAGCTTTCTTCAACGCTGCAACGCGATCCGTCCGCTCCCAGCTGAACAGCGTCGAGCCTTTCGGACCCTTCCGGGGCGTGCGGCCGAAGTGGCCGTAGGCGGCCGTCACGCTGTAGATCGGCTTGCGGAGGTCGAGCGCCTGGATGATGCCGCGCGGCGTCAGGTCGAACACCTTCTCGACCGCCTTCATGATCGCCATCTCGGGCACGGTGTTCGTCCCGAACGTGTCGACCATGATCGAGACGGGATCGGCCACTCCGATCGCGTACGCCACCTGCACCTCGCAGCGGCGCGCGAGCCCGGCGGCGACGATGTTCTTCGCCACCCAGCGCGCGGCGTACGACGCCGACCGGTCCACCTTCGACGGGTCCTTGCCGCTGAACGCCCCGCCGCCGTGGCGGCCCATGCCGCCGTATGTGTCGACGATGATCTTGCGGCCCGTCAGGCCGGCGTCGCCCTGCGGTCCGCCGACCACGAACCGCCCCGTCGGGTTGATGTGATACTTGATGGACTTGTCGTGCATCCCCTTGGGGAGCGTGGGCTCGATCACGTCCTTGATGATCGCGGCGCGGATCTTCTTGTTGCTGACGTGATCGGCGTGCTGAGTGGAGATCACCACCGTGTCCACCGACACGGGAATGCCGTCCTCGTACACGACGCTCACCTGCGACTTCCCGTCCGGACGGAGCCAGCTGCCCGTCTTCGTGCGGCGGTAGGCCGCCAGCGCCTCGGTCAGCCTGTGCGCGAGCTGGATGGGCAGCGGCATGAGCTCGGGCGTCTCGTCGGTGGCGTACCCGAACATCATTCCCTGGTCGCCGGCCCCGCCGGTGTCGACGCCCTGGCCGATGTCGCGCGACTGCTTGTCGATGGTGCTGATGACCGCGCAGGTCTTGTAGTCGAAGCCGAACGCGGCGTCGTCGTAGCCGATCTTCTGAATCGTGTCGCGCACGATCCGCGGGAGGTCGGCGTACGTCGTGGTCGTGATCTCGCCGGCGATGCACGCAAGGCCGGTGGTGACGAGCGTCTCGCACGCGACGCGCGCGCCGGGGTCGTCGGCGATGATCGCGTCGAGTACTGCGTCGGAGATCTGGTCTGCGACTTTGTCGGGGTGTCCTTCGGTGACCGACTCGGATGTGAAGAGATAGCGGTCGAGCAAGGTGTGTTGGGCCGGAGAAAAGGGAAAGCCGGCAACGGAGTCGCCGGCGGATTCAAGGTGCTTGGTTCGAAGGTGCGTCGCCGGGCCGGATTACGGCCCGGCGGAGCTTTCAAAGGTATGGCCGTCCACGACCACCGGCAAGCCATGCCGGAGGAACGGTGCGTCACCGAACGCCGAGAAGAGGCGCTCGGCCAGGGCGTCGTACGCCGCCTGCGCCGTGTCGGCGGCGACCGCGGCGGCCGCCGCTTCCCGCGCGATCTTGGCGCTCACCCCCCGGATGATCTGCTTGACCAGCGGCACCGAGCGGGGCGCCACGCTCAGCTCCCGCACTCCCAGCCCTATCAGGGCGAACGCCATCACCGGCTGCGACGCCATCTCGCCGCACACGGCCACCTCCAGCCCGGCATTGTGCCCGACCTCGACCGTGCGCTGAATGAGCCGCAGCACGGCCGGATGCAGCGGCGTGTAGCGCGACGCGAGATTGGCGTTGCCGCGGTCCACCGCGAGCGTGTATTGCACCAGATCGTTGGTGCCGACGCTGAAGAACGCGACGTCGTTGACGAGTGTGTCCGCCGCGATCACCGCCGCCGGGGTCTCGACCATCACGCCCAGCGGAATGTCGCGCCGGTACTCCACGCCGCGCGCGTCCAGCTCGGCCGCGGCCTCGTCCAGCAGCAGCCGCGCCTGCCGCACCTCGCCGACGGACACGACGAGCGGGAGCATGATGCGCACGTCGCCGTGCAGCCCCGCGCGCAGCAGCGCCCTGAGCTGCGTTTTGAACAGCTCGGGCTCGTCGAGACACATGCGGATGGCGCGCCAGCCCAGGAACGGATTGGCCTCTACGGGATACCCGCCGATCGGAAGCTTGTCACCGCCGAGATCGAAGGTTCGGATCACGACCGGGTGGCCGTCGAATGCCCGCACCACGCGCGAGTACTCGCGGTACTGCTCCTCCTCGTCCGGCATCGCGGGGCGCCCGACGACGAGAAACTCCGTCCGCATGAGCCCGACGCCCTCCGCGCCGCTGTGCGACGCCTGCTCGGCTTCCTCCGGCAGGTCCACGTTGGCACGAAGGATGATCCGCACGCCGTCCAGCGTGACCGGCTCGGCTGTCAGGAGCTGGTGCAGCTCGAGCTCCTCCCCCTGCTCGCGCAGGGCACGGTCGCGGTAGGCCGCGAGGTGCTGCTCCGACGGGTTCACGATGAGCATACCCGACGAGCCGTCGAGGATCGCCAGCTCGTGGCCGTGCAGCCGCTCGACTGCGTCGCGCAGGCCCACCACCGCCGGGAGGCCGAGCGAGCGCGCGAGAATCGCGACGTGTGACGTGCGCGTGCCGGCGTCGGTGGCGATCGCCGCGATCGCGTTCCGGTCGAGCTGCACGGTGAGGCTCGGCGTCAGATCGTGCGTGATCAGGATCGCGTTCGCCCCGGGCGGCAGGTCCACCGGATCGTGGTCGGGGAGATCCAGCAGAATGGAGAGCACGCGGATGTGCAGGTCCATGAGATCGCTGACCCGCTCGCGCAGCATCGGTTGCGCGTGCTTGGCGAAATGCTGCCGCCACTCGAGCATCACCAGGTCGAACGCCTTCTCGGCGCCGATGTTCTGCCGGATCAGCGATTCGACTTCGCCGATCAGGTCGGCGTCGTCGAGCATCGACGCCTGCACGTCGAAGATCGCGGCCTCTTCGTCGCCGGCGTGCTTCTCGGCGCGGCCGCGCACCTCGTGCAGCCGGTCCTTGGCGCGCGCGATGGCGGAGTGCAGCCGCGCGATCTCGGCGGGAATCGCTTCGTCCGGGATGATGCGGTGCCGCACCTCCGGCACCTCCCAGCGCAGGACGTGCACGGGGCCAATCACGATCCCGCGCGACGCGGGTATGCCGGTTATCGTCAGCATCAGCGCTCCCGGAACTTGCTCGCGACCAGCGCGGCCAGAGCCTCTACCGCCTGCTCTTCGTCCGCGCCGTCGACCCGCAACGTTATGGCGGAGCCGAACTCGGCGGCCAGCATCATCACTCCCATGATACTCTTGCCGTTGACCTCGAGGTCGTCGCGCGTGAGCGTGATGTTGCTCTGGAACTTCGCGGCGGTCTTCACGATCTCCGCGGCTGGCCGCGCATGCAGCCCCAGCTTGTTCATGATCTGCACCTGGCGCTCGATCATCAGGCCAGCACCGCGTACAGGACGATGATACTGAGGATGCCGAGCGCGAGCCGCCAGCCCACGGATGTGTTCGGGATGCGCGCGAGCACCACGCCACCGATCAGGACCGCGCCGATGGCGACCGCGCTGACCTCGCCCCCGATCCCCACGGCCCGCTCCACGGCGGTCGGAACGGCGATGCCCGCCAGCAGCGCGCCGGCGCGATCGATCCACTCCGGCGAGCGCCGGAGCAACGGCGTGGAGAGCGACTTCGCCACCTCCGTTCCCTGCGAGAACCCGACCTTGAGACCCCACGCGCGGAGCGCCACGTGGCCCACGTTGTACACGATGAGAAAGAGCGCGACCACGAGCCCCGCGCTCCCGCCGACGCCGTACGCGCCGAGCGCGAGCAGCGAGCAGAGCGGGAGCCACCCCGACCATACGAGCCGGTCGCCGACGCTGCCGAGCGGTCCCGCGAGCGCGGTCCGGAAGCGCTCGATCTTCGCGGGATCCACCTCCTCGAGCTCCGCCCGCGTGAGCGCGCCGACCGCGACGGCGGCGAGATACGGGTGCGCGTTGAAGTAGCGGGACTGGCGCGCGAGCGCCCGTCTGTACTTGTCGCCGCCACGGCCGCCGGGCAGCAGTCTCAGCGCGGGCTCCGCGCAGAAGCCTATTCCATTGCCCAGCAGGATCTCGTAGTTCCACGAGCCCTGCACGGCGAACAGCCGGAGCCAGGTCACCAGCCTCGTCATGAACGGCACGTGAATGCGCGTCATTGCACCGCCACGAAGCCGAGTCCGATCACGAGGCCCGCGAGAAAGAGCCAGCCGGTCCGCGTGCCCGCGGTAAAGAACTTCCAGAGCGAGCCCCCCGCGACCGCGCCCGCGAGCCCGATGACGGCCGCATTGGAGAACGTCGCGGGCAATCCCCAGATCTCGACCATTCCGCGCGCGAGCGGCACCGCCAGCGCGACGGCCAGCAACGTCAGGATGAACCCGCGCAGCAGGTCGGCGGTCAGGCCGAACAGCTGCAGGCCGACGACCGCGCGCTCCGACCCGGCCTCGATCAGCTCGCGCGTCACGGCCGCGCGCGCGCCGATCAGCTTCCGCAACAGGACCATGCTGGAGCCGCTGAGCATCGCGGTCACGAGCGAGACGAACGCCGCGACGGCGAGACCGCCGGGGCGCCCGGCCCCGACGGACGCGAAGACGGCTCCGCCGGTTACGCCGGCCGTTCCCCACTCGGGATAGCGCGACGCGCCGAACGGGCGGGTGTCGAGCGCGAGCAGCTCGAGCACGACGCCGATCAGCAGCCCCGCCGACGGCGAGCCGAGGATCGCGCCGCCCGCGGTGGCGCCGACGATCGGGCGCGAGATCATCGCCTGCGGAAAGCTCACGAAGTCGAGCCCGCATACCGCCCCGAGCAGCGCGATCGGCAGAACCTCGAGGAAGCTCACAGCAGATCTCCCAGCTCGACCGGCTTCCCGCCCGGCACGTCCTGCGCGAAGATCTTCACTCCGCGCTCGGCCAGATCGCGCAGCGCCTGTTCCTCCTCGGGAGTCAGGAAGACGTATTGCAGGCGCTGTGTCCTGCCGGGCGCGTGATGGATCCCTCCGAGATTCACTTCCGTCACGGGCACGCTCGCGGCGAGACGGGCCATCGTGCCGATGTCCGGGGTGAGCACGATCCCCGGCCGCGAATCGCTCTCCCACTTCGGATGCTCGCGCTCGGCGGTGGCGACGTCGGCGAAGTACAGCGTCATCTCCGGCGGCACGCCCATGCGATACAGCTCCTGCTCCCAGTCCGACGCGGCGACCGTGTCGTCCACGAGCGCGATGAACCCGACGCCCAGCGGGCGCCCCCAGCCCACCACTACCTGACCGTGAATCAGCCGGTCGTCGATCCGGTGGAGCACGATCGACAACTCTATTCCCCGCCGCTCGAGTCCATGGAGGAGCGCCCCTTCTCCACCGCGGTTCGAGCCGCCGTGGCGGGTCCGCATCTCTCGCCGAGCGCGAACTCCAGCAGCGCGGCGAGATTCGCGCCGGTCACCAGCACCAGCTTGGGGTTGTCGCGCATGACGCGCCTCGCCGCGTTGGCCGCGCTCCCGCCGGGCAGATCCGTGAAGATTATCTCGGCGCCGTTCGCGACGTGCTCGCGAAGAATTCGCTCGAGCTCTTCCGCGGGATAGTCCCGGTTGGACACGGCGGCGAACACGTCCATGCGCCCGCAGATCTGCCGCACCGCGGACAGCAAGCCGGATGCGAACTCCCCGTGCCCTACGATCACCCCCCGCGCCGGCTTGCTACTCATCGTCCTCCTGGAGGTAGCGCTCGACGTCCGCCGCGCGCGCCATGTGCGCGATCAGGCGCTCGTTGAACGCGGACGCCGCGTCCGTTCCGCTGTACTTGAGCAGGTGGTTGAGCGCGATTACCTCCGCGATGACCGTGAGGTTCTTTCCCGGGTTGAGCGGCACGCGCATCTTCGGCAGCTCCACGCCGAGAATCTCCGCGCTTTCCGTGTCGAGCCCGGTGCGGTCCACGACCAGCGTCTGATCCCACTCCTCGAGCTGGACCACGACCTCGATGCGCTTCTGCTGCCGTACGGCTTTCACGCCGAAGATCGACGGTACGTTGATCAGCCCGATGCCGCGGATCTCCATGTGGCCGCGCTGCAGCTCGTGCGCGCGCCCGATCACCACGTCGTTCCCGCGCCGCGTCACCATGACGATGTCGTCGGCCACGAGGCGGTGCCCGCGCTCCACCAGGTCCAGCACGCACTCCGACTTGCCGATGCCGCTCTTGCCGGTCACCAGCAGGCCCACGCCGAACACGTCGGCGAGCGAGGCGTGCAGGGTGGCCGACGGCGCGAACTCCGCCTCGAGAAACGGCTTCATCCTCCGGTAGAACTCGTTGGTCTTGAGCTTGGTGCGGAACAGCGCCACCCCCGCCTCACGCGCGGCTTCCTGCAGCCCGCTCGGAAGCGGCTGGTCCTTCGTCACGAAGACGGCCGGCACCTTGAAAGAGAAGAACTGGTTGAGCAGGCGCGTCCGCTCCTCCGCGAGCAGCGACCCGAGATACGATATCTCGGTCTCGCCGAGCGCCTGCAGCCGGTTGGGAACGAAGCGCTCGACGTAGCCGGCTAGCACCAGTCCCGGACTCGATATCTCGCCGCTCTCGAGCTTGCGGTCGTGACCGAGTCCGTCCAGCAGGTCTTCGAGCTGAAGCGACGTCTTGAGCCGGTCGAACAGCTCGCCGACAGTCAGGCTGTTGCTCATGCCGCGATTACCTCTTCGAGGTGGCGCAGCGTCTCGTCCGCCGCGCGATCCCAGGTGAACTGCTCCGCAAATCTGCGCCCACCCTCGCCGAGCGAGCGCACGAGGTCCGGCTGCGCCACGAGCCCGCGCATTGCCGCCGCGAACGCGGACACGTCGGTGGCCAAAACGAGAAAGCCCGTCTCCCCGTCGATCACCGACTCGCGGATTCCGGGCGAGTCGCCGGCGATGACCGGAGTGCCGCAGGCGGCGGATTCCAGGTTGCTGATCCCCCAGCCTTCCTTCGGCGACGCGAGAACGGTGGCCCATGCGCGCCGAAGCAGATCCAGTTTCTCGTCCTCGTCGATGTAGCCGAGAAATCTGAGCCGATCGCCCAGACCAAGCGAGCCGCCGAGCGACTCGAGCGCGGGCCGGTAGTCGCCCTTCCCCGCGATCTCGAGCTTCGCGTCCGCGGGGTTGAGCTGTGCGAAGGCGCGAATGACGATGTCCACCCGCTTGTACCGCTTCAGCCTGCCGAGGTAGGCGAACGTCGGCTTCGGCGCGCGGCGCGACCAGTCGGGCGTGTAGCGCTCGGCGTCCACGCCGTTGTAGATGACGCGGATCATCGACCGCGGGATGCCGCGCTCGGCCAGGTCGTCCGCGGTGCTCTGGCTCACGGCCTGAAAGGGATGGCCGCCGTACAGCGACGCGAGCGGCCGCTCCGACAGCCATACCGCCGCCGCCACCGGAATCGGCACCTCGCGGAACGCGGTCGCGCCGAACAGATGATGCACCAGCACCACGAGCCGCTTCACCCGCCAGCGGGGAGTGTATAACGGGACCTTGTTGAGGTCCTCGATCACGACGTCGTAATCGTTCCGCGCGAGCCCTTCTTCGTAGCAATTGCGCGCGTACATCGGAAAGGTGTATCTGGTCCCGACGCGAAACACGCGGATGCCGTCGAGCACCGTCTCCGGCTCCGCGCCCGGAAAACCGCTGCACAGCAGGTCCACCTGATGACCGCGCGCGACGATCCGGCCGAACACCTCGTGCAGATGCACCTCGGCGCCGCCCGCCTGCGGGTTCTCCCGGTCCTGCCAGTTCACGACGAGGATCCTCACGAGAGCGAGCCGGCCCGGCGGGCGTACGCGTCGAGAACGCCGTTCACGAACTTCGCGCTCTCGGAGCTGCCGTACCGCTCGGCGAGACGAACCGCTTCCTGGATGACGACGCGCGCCGGGGTCTCGCCGATCGCGAGCTCGGCCGCCGCGAGGCGAAGCACCGAACGCTCGACCGCGCCGAGCCGCTCGAGGCGCCAGTTCTCCGTCACCTCCGACAGCGACGTGTCGAGCGCCGCGCCGTCGCTGACGACCCGGCGCACGAGCAGGCCGGCGATCTTCCGCTCTTCGGGACCGACCGCGAGGTCGTCCCACACGCGGGCGGCCACCTTCTCGAGCGATTCGTTCCCGCGCAGGTCCCACGCGTACAGCGCCTGCAGCGCGCGCGCGCGGGCGCGGGTCTCAATCCGCATCGAGCGGATGCAGGCGATCGAGCAGGTCCGCCATCTCGAGCGCCGCGAGCGCGGCCTCGCGCCCCTTGTTGGCGTCGCCCGCGCCCGCGCGGGCCTCGGCCTGCTCGTCCGTGTCGCAGGTGAGCAGAGCGTATCCCACCGGTATGTCCGAGTCCGCCGTCAGCTGCGCGAGCGACTGCGCGACGGCCGCGCTCAGGTGGTCGAAGTTCGGGGTCTCGCCGCGGATCAGCGCGCCGACGACTACGACGGCGTCGTACGTGTCGGCGCCCATGGCGGCGCGCAGCGCGGTCGGCAGCTCCCACGCGCCGGGAACCCAGACGAGATCGATGTCGGCCGCGGCCACGCCGTGCTCGACGAGCGCGCTCATCGCTCCGTCAGCCAGCTTGCGCGTGACTTCCGTGTTGAACCGGCTGGCTACGACCGCTACGCGGCGGTTGTCGCCGCGCGGCGTACCCGCGAATTCAGCCATTCAGGAAGCTAGAAGATGTCCGAGCTTGGAGCGCTTCGCTTCCAGATAGCCGGAGTTTTCCTCGGTCGTCGCCGCGACGATCGCGACCCGCTCCTTCACGTGCAAGCCGTATCCCTCGAGCCCGACGAGCTTGCGCGGGTTGTTCGTAAGAGGGCGGATGGACTTGAGGCCGAGGTCGAGCAGGATTTGCGCGCCGATTCCGTAGTTGCGGAGATCGGGCTTGAAGCCGAGCCGCTCGTTCGCCTCTACCGTATCGGCGCCGGCGTCCTGCAGCTCGTACGCCTGGAGCTTGTTGAGCAGGCCGATCCCGCGCCCTTCCTGATCGAGATATACGACCACGCCGCGGCCCGCGTCCTCGATCATCTTCATCGCCGTGTGCAGCTGCCAGCCGCAGTCGCAGCGGAGCGAGTGGAACACGTCGCCCGTGAGACAGCGCGAGTGCATGCGCACCAGCACGGCTTCGCCGTCCTGCACGTCGCCGTGCACCAGCGCGACGTGCTCGTGCTGGTCCACGTCGTTCCGATAGCCGACGATCCGCCAGAGCCCCATCTCGGTCGGCAGCCGCGCCTCGGCCACCCGGTGCACCAGCCGCTCCTTCTGCAGCCGGTACGCCACCAGCTGCGCCACGGTGATGAACGTCAGGCCGTGCTCCCGGGAGAACTTCAGCAGCTCGTCCCGGCGCATCGAGGAGCCGTCCTCCGTCAGTATCTCGCAGATCACGCCCGCGGCGTACAGCCCCGCGAGCCGGGCGAGATCCACCGCGGCCTCCGTGTGGCCGACGCGCTGGAGCACGCCGCCGTCGCGGGCGCGCAGCGGGAAGACGTGTCCCGGCCGGCGCAGCTCGGTGGGCATCGTGGCGGGATCGACCGCGACCTGGATCGTCTTGGCGCGGTCGTGCGCGCTGATCCCCGTCGTCACGCCGAACCGCGGCGACGCGTCGATGCTGACGGTGAAGGCGGTCCGGTGCTCGTCCGTGTTCTCGCGGCTCACCTGCGGCAGCGCGAGCTGGTCGGCGCGGCCGCCCGTGATCGCCAGACAGATCAGTCCGCCGGCGCGCTTGATCATGAAGTTCACGGTCTCGGCCGTGACCAGCTGGGCCGCGCAGATGAGGTCGCCTTCGTTCTCGCGATCCTCGTCGTCCGCGACCACGATCATCCTGCCCTTTCTGATTTCCTCGATTGCCTGCTCGACCGTGCCGAAGCTCATGGCCCGTAATCTACGGGATTTCGGCCCCGGAACGGTACGGCGCCACCATTCTCTGCACGTATTTGGCTATAACGTCGGCCTCGACGTGCACGCGGTCGCCCGGGCGGAGGTCGCCGAGGGTGGTGTGGGCGCGGGTGAATTCCACGATCGAGAGCTGCGCGGTACCCGGCGACGGCAGGTCGTTGACGGTCAGACTGACGCCGTCGATGGTGATCGAGCCCAGCGGCACCACCAGCTCCGCGACCGCGGGCGGGAGCGCGACGTTGAGCAGCAGCGCGTCACCCGATTCCTCGCGGGCGGTGATCTCGCCGACGGCGTCGACGTGGCCCTGCACGATATGGCCGCCGAGCCGGCTGTCGGCGCGCAGCGCGCGCTCGAGATTCACGCGCCGGCCGGAAGCCCATTCACCGATGGTCGTGCGGGGCAGCGTGGACGACACCGCGGCCACGGTGAAGTTGCCGTTGCCGGCTTCCCGCACCGTGAGACACGCACCGTTCACCGCGACGCTCTCTCCGGGCGCGAGATCGCCGTACGGCGATTCGATCGTCACTTCCCGGCCGGCGTCCGTGCTGCGCACCGAGACGATGGTGCCGGTCGCGTCCACCAGGCCCGTGAACATCAGCGCCGCGCCGTGTCGTACACGGTCATGACGTCGTCGCCGATGGTGCGCCGCGAGACGATGCGCATGTTGCCGAGCTCCCGCGCGCGGGCGGCCGTGAGCCCGCCGAAGCCGGCGAGCGCGCCGTCGCCGAGCAGCAGCGGCGCCTGAAAGATCACCAGCCGGTCCACGAGCTTCTGCTCGAGCAATTGACCCGCGAGGCCCGCTCCGCCTTCGACCAGTAGCGATCGCACGTTGCGCGCGCGCAGCTTCTCCAGCGCGTCGGCGTGGGACTTGGACGGAATGATCTCTACTCCCTGCGACTTGAGCGGCTCGAGCTGCGCGCCCACGACGCTCGCCATGATGAGAGTGGGAACCTGCCGCGCTGTGCGCACGACCTTGGCCGTAGCGGGAGTGCGGAGCTCGCGGTCGAAGATCACCCGCAGCGGCGCGCGGCGCGGCGCATCCGCGAAGCGGACCGTCAGCTCCGGATCGTCGGACAGCACCGTGCCCGCGCCCACCGCGATCGCGTCGACGCCCGCGCGCATGCGGTGCACCTCGCGGCGCGATTCCTCGCCGGTGAGCCAGTGCTGCTCGCGCGTCCGCGTCCCGATTGCCCCGTCGATGCTGACCGCGAGCTTCAGTACAACCCACGGCCGGCTCGACCGCACGGCGTTGAAGAACGGCGCGTTCAGCTCAATCGCGGCATCGGCCTCCACGCCGAACCGGACGTCGATCCCCTGGGCCCGGAGCAGCTCGGCCCCGCCGCGCGCGGGGGGAGTGGGATCGCGCACCGCCGCGACGACGCGCGCGATGCCGCTCCGGACGATCGCTTCAGTGCACGGCGGAGTCTGTCCCCGGTGCGCGCACGGCTCGAGCGTTACGTACAGCGTGGCGCCGCGCGCGGCCTCGCCGGCGGCTGCGAGCGCTACCGTCTCCGCGTGCGGCTCGCCGTACGCGGCGTGCCATCCTTCGCCGACGACGGCGTCGCCGCTGACGACGACGGCGCCGACCATCGGGTTCGGCGCCGTGTTGCCCCAGCCCTTTCCGGCCAGCTCGAGCGCCCGGCGCATGAAGGCGCTGTCGCGCGCTTCATGGCCGGACGCCTCGCTTACACGCTCAGAAGCCGAATCTGATTCCAATCGAGCCGTAGGTTCGGGAATCGTCGGCCTTGCTGCCGTCGAACTGGTTGTAAGTATCGACGTCTCCACCCGACACCTGTCCGATCTCGCCCACGAGCTTGAAGAACGGAAGGTTCATCGAGAGGTCGAGAAACATCGTCGTCCTCGACAGCTTCTGCTCGATGTCGATCGGTCCGGCCGTGACCGCCGGAGTCGGTGGAACGGTGCGCGCCGTGATGCGCGCGGAGATGACGGTGCTCGACTCGTACCGGTCCTTGCCGAAGCCGGCCGCCGCTCCGAACATGAAGAAGCTCTTGCTCGCCATGACGCGCCACGACGTGGTCTGAATGTCGAGGTCGCGCACCTGCAGGCTGTCGCTCTGGGCGCGCGCGGTCATGTGGATCTTGGGAAGGTCGCGCCGCAGGAAGCTGACGGACACGCCGGGAATCAGCAGCGATTCCTGCAACAGTCCGAGGCGCGCGCCGAAGCCGAACTTGATCGAGCTGCCGTCAACTTCGACCTTGATGTTGTCGGCCTCGAACTCCGGCAGGTACGACGCGCTGACGAGCAGGTCCAGCCCGCCGATGCTGGTGAGTCCGAGCGGCAGACCGCCGAACAGTCCGAGCGCGAGGTCGGCGGTCGGCATCGGAATGAATTGGCTTTTCGTCGGATACGTGCTGCGCTGCGCGCCCTGCACCGACAGCGGAACGTCCTGGATCTGCGGCAGGTCGCCCATCACCGCGTTCACCCGAACGCCGAGGCTGAAGTGTCCCAGGCCGCCCGTCGGGCCGCCCTGCCCCAGGGTCGGCGCGCCGCCGGCCAGCGCGGTGCCGAGCTGCGGCGCCATGTAACGGAAGAGGTCGATGGCCTTCTGACACGCGTCCTGCGTGGCGCGCTGCTGGTCGGGAATGCCGAACGAGTCGGTTGATCCCGGCGGACACTGCGCGTCCGGATTCGCCTGCTGCGCCGCGACCGGCGCGGCGAGCACGGCGGAAGCAAGTACGACTGACACGAACTTTTTCATGGATTCCTCTAATTGATTGTTATTTGTCAGGACAGGAGCACCTGTCCCGAGCCCCCGCGGATCTCTCCCGCGACCCACGCGTCCACACCCTCGGCGGCGGCCGCCGCCAGCACGGCGTCGGCGTCCGACGGACCCGCCAGGACTATGATACCGACGCCCATGTTAAAGGTTCGAAACATCTCCTTCCGGTCAGTCACCCCGGCGCCGGCGATCGTTTCGAAGACACCCGGCACCTCCCAGCTCTTCGTTTCCACCACTGCATCCAGCCCCGACGGCAGCGCGCGATCGAGATTGCCCGGAATTCCGCCGCCGGTGATGTGCGCCAGCGCGTGCACCCGCGTGAGCACCGGCGCCAGCGTCCGCAGATACGACCGGTGCACCCGCAGCAGAACGTCCGCGACCGATTCTTCCGACCCCGGATACCGGTCGGTCACCGTCAACCCGAGCCGCTCGAACAGCACGCTCCGGACCAGCGAGTAGCCGTTGGTGTGGAAGCCGGAGCTCGCGAGCGCGATGACCGCGTCGCCCTCCCGCACCCTGGCGGCGCCGAGCACCGCGTCCTCCTCCACCGCGCCGACGATGAAGCCCGCGAGATCGTAGTCCGGCGGCGTGTAAAGTCCCGGCATCTCCGCCGTCTCGCCGCCGACCAGCGCGCAGCCGTTCTCGCGGCAGCCCGCCGCGACGCCCGCCACCACCGCTTCCGCGACGGCCGCGTCGAGCTTCCCGAACGCGACGTAATCGAGAAAAAAAAGCGGCGTCGCGCCCTGCACGAGGATGTCGTTCACGCAGTGATTGACGAGATCGTGCCCGATCGTGTGGTGCCTGCCCGCTTCGATCGCGACCTTGATCTTCGTGCCCACGCCGTCGGCGCTCGACACCAGAATCGGCGCGCGCATCCCAGCGGGCATGCGGAACATCCCGCCGAAGCCGCCGAACGCGCCGAGCACGCCGTCGGTTCGGGTCGACTCGACGAGCGCCTTGAGCCGGTGCTTCGCGTCGTCGGCGACCTCGAGATCGACCCCCGCCGCGCGGTAGTCGAGCGCGCGCGTCACGAGCGAGCGGCCGTCATTCCAGCTCTTCCTCGAACGCGACGAGCTTGCGGAAGTCGCGGATGCGGCACGCGAGATCCTCGCGCGTCACCTCGAGCAGCCGGTCGATCGAGAACTTCTCCACGGCGAACGAGCCCATCGCCGAGCCGTAGATCACCGCCCGCCGCATGTTGCCCTCGGACAGGTCGCCGGTCTTCGCGAGGTAGCCGATGAAGCCGCCGGCGAAGGAATCGCCCGCGCCGGTCGGATCGAACACGCTCTCGAGCGGATACGCCGGCGCGAAGAAGATCGTGTCCTCGGTGAACATGAACGCGCCGTGCTCGCCCTTCTTGATGATCACGTGCTTCGGGCCGTGCGCCATGATCCAGCGCGCGGCCTGCACCAGGTTCGCCTTCTCCGAGAGCTGCCGCGCCTCGCCGTCGTTCACGGTGATCAGGTCCACGTGCTTCAGCAGCTCCATCAGCTCCGGGCGCCGGCTCTCGATCCAGAAGTTCATGGTATCGCAGGCGACGAGCTTCGGCTTGTTCACCTGCTGCAGCACGTCGAGCTGGAGGCGAGGGTCGATGTTCGCGAGGAACACGAACGGCGCCGACCTGAAGGCCTCTGGGATCTTGGGGCTGAAGCGCGAGAACACCCCGAGGTGCGTCTCCAGCGTCTCGGCGGAGTTGAGATCGTGCCGATACCTTCCGCGCCAGCGGAACGACGCTCCTTCGGCCTGCTCGAGACCGCTGAGATCCACCCCGCGCGCGGTGAGCGCCGCGAGCTTGTCGATCGGGTAGTCGTCGCCCACCACGCCGACGAGCTGCACCGGCGTCAACAGGCTCGCGGCCGCGGAGAAGAACGTCCCCGATCCGCCGAGCACGTCGTCGGCCTTGCCGAACGGCGTCTCCACGGAATCCAGCGCTACGGATCCGACTACGAGTACGGTCACATTCTCTCCGGTGCGGTTATTCCGAGCGCGGACAGCCCGTTGGCCAGCACGATCTGCGCGGCGCGCGCGAGCACGAGCCGCGCGCGCATCAGCGCTTCCTCCTGGCCGAGCACGTGATGCTTGTGGTACCACAGGTGCGCGAGGCGCGCGGTCTCCAGAAGGTAACTGGCGATGCGTTGCGGTTCGAGCGCGGCCGCCGAGCCCGCGAGCTCGGCGGGATAGTCCTCGAGCGCCTTGATGAGCTGCTGCTCTTCCGCTTCGGTGAGAAGCGAGAGATCCGCGTCCACGGCGGCGGCCGTCGCGATCCCCTGCTCGGCGCCCACGCGGAAGATGCCGCACATGCGCGCGTGCGCCATCTGGATGTAGTAGACCGGGTTTTCCTCCGACTGCGAGCGCGCGAGGTCGACGTCGAAGATGAGCGGGGAGTCGCCCTTCCGCATGATGAAGAAGTAGCGCACCGCGTCGCGCCCCACCTCGTCGATCAGGTCCCGCACGGTCACGTAGCTGCCCGCCCGCTTGGAGATCTTCACCTCCTGGCCGCCACGCGTCACGGTGACGAGCTGGTGCAGCACGTACTCCGGGTAACCTTCCGGGATTCCTATGCCCAGCGCCTGCAACCCCGCGCGGACGCGCGTCACGGTGCTGTGGTGGTCGGCGCCCTGCACGTCGATCGCGCGCTTGAAGCCGCGCTCCCATTTTGTCACGTGATACGCCACGTCGGGCACGAAGTACGTGTACGTCCCGTCGCCCTTGCGCATGACGCGGTCCTTGTCGTCGCCGAACTCGGTCGTGCGGAGCCAGAGCGCGCCTTCGTGCTCGTACGTCTTGCCGGCACGCGTCAGCGCGGCGACGGTCTTCTCCACGAGCCCTTCCTCGTACAGCGACGACTCGAGGAAGTACATGTCGAACGTGACGCCGAACGCGGCGAGGTCGAGGTCCTGCTCGAGCCGGAGCGCGCGCACCGCGTGCGCGCGGACAGCGGCGAGATCGTCCGCGTCGCCCTGGAACGACGCCGCGATCTCGCGGATGTACTCGCCGTGGTATCCGCCCTCGGGAATCTCGGCGGACTCTCCCCGCGCTTCGAGCAGGCGCGCGCGCACGCTCGCGGCGAGGTTGTCGATCTGCGCGCCGGCGTCGTTGTAGTAGTACTCGCGCGACACGTCCCAGCCCGTGTGCTCGAGCAGCGTGGCGATCGCGTCGCCGAGCGCGGCCTGGCGGCCGTGGCCGACGTGCAGCGGGCCCGTGGGATTGGCGGAGACGAATTCGACGTTCACCGCCGCGCCTCGTCCGACGTCGCTGCGGCCGTAGCTCTCCCCGGCCGCGACGATCTCTCCCGCGACCGACGCGATCACTGCGGGCCGCAGGCGGAAGTTCAGGAATCCGGGGCCGGCGACCTCGACGGTCGCGACGCCCGCTTCCTCCGCGCGGAACTGCGCGCGGATCTTCTCCGCGATGTCGCGCGGCTTCTGCTTGAGCGGGCGCGCGAGGATCAGCGCGACGTTGCTGGCCCAGTCGCCGTGCGCGGCTTCGCGCGGCCGCTCGAGCACGACGTCCGTCCCTTCCGGCGCGCCCAGCTCCAGCGCGATCCGGCCGAGCTCGGCGCGAATCGCGTCGGCCGGTTTCATTCGCCGGGCTTGGAGGTCTTGGTGGAGCCGCTCTTGTCCTGCTTCGCCGCGGTAGATGCGGAGGCAGGTGCGGACTCGGTCTTGGCCGGCTTCGCTTCCCCGGCTTTCGCTTCACCGCCGGTGGCGGTCGAGCCTTCGGCGGCGGGCGGCTTCTGTCCGGCGCGGCCGTAATCGGTGAGGTAGAAGCCCGATCCCTTGAACACGAGTCCCGCGCCGCCCGACATTTGCCGCACGGCGGGCTTGCCGCACTGCACGCACGCCAGCTCCAGCGGAGCTTCGCTCATTTTGAGGAAGCGATCAAAAGTATGTCCCGCTTCGCAGCGGAATTCGTAAGTGGGCATCGTTACAAGACTTGGGAGGGGCGAGCCAGAGGAAGTTAACGCAAGCTCGCGCCGCTGTTCAAGGCGAACGGGCCGCTCGAGCTATTCCAGCTCCGACCCGTCGACTCGCGCCTGCAACGTCATGCGCAGCGGTATCCGATGCTCCCGAAACACGTAGCATCCCGGCGCAGATGGCGCGTCGGCGATCCCCGCGCAGCGGGGATGAAGGTTCTCGCCCCAAACGGTATACAGCGGAGTATCGATACGGATGCTGACGCCGCCGCTCCCCGTGGCCTCGAACGTGACGACGTCGCTCACGCTGCTGGTTGGCGTACGAACGTGAAAACGCCAGCCCGGTGTTTCGATCCCATGCGGCAGCCTGTCGAGTACCGCGAAAGCGAACGCCGCCTGTAGATCGTCGACGCCGGCTGTCGCACCCAGCGGGCAGGTGAAATGAAAGTTGATCTCGGTGTCAGCCGACTCGTACGTGAGCGCGACCAAATTGTTCTTGCCGCCCTGAGAGCACGATGTCGAGGATTCAGGACGGTATAGCGTGCGCTCACCGCCCAGCGAGACTGCCCATTCGGTCGGATGCCGCGCGACCCACTGGTCCACCGCGCGGTTGGCGGCCGCGAGCTGCTGCACGGGATCCAGCGTGCTCGTGCACGAGCCGGCGAAAAGCACCGACGATACCAGGCCGATCGTCGCGCACGACAGCTCTGAACGGGTCATGTCGAATATCTACCACCTGGGCCAGCCCGCACAAGCGAAGACCCCTCGCCGGTCATTGCGGGCTGCTCTCGGGCAGCCAGGATTCGACCCCCAGTCCAGGTACTCGCTGGAACTCCCGCACGTTGGCAGTAACGAGCGTGAGGCCGTGCGCGATGCACGCAGCCGCGATCCAGAGATCGTGCGGACCGATGAGCTTGCCTGTGGAGGCGAGATCCGCCCAGAGCTGGGAGTGAGAGCGCGCGGTTGGCAGATCGATGGAAAGCAGCGGAAAGCGGGCGAGCATTGCTTCGACGAAAGCCGACCGCCTGGCCCGGACATCCGAAGTTTTCGCGCGGTGGACGCCGTGCAGCAGCTCGCTCGCGGTGATGACCGACAGGAAGAACTCTTCGTCCTCGCGGCCGGCGAGCCGCTGCTCGATGGCTGTGCGGTCGCGCTCAAACCCGATCAGTACGGACGCATCGATCAGGACCCCCATGGATCCCTGACCGGTGCGCCCGACAGATCGGTGCGCGCGGCGGAGATATCGTCCGCGAAGTCTCGCGACTCCGCTTCACCGAGCGGCGGGAGGGAGGCGAGGAGATACGGCAGATCACCCAGGCGACGGCCCGCGACGACTGGAGCCAGCTCGGCGACCGGCTTGTTCCCGCGGACGAGCGTGAAGCTCTCGCCGCGGTACGCCACGCGGTTGATGTAGTCGGCGAAGTTGCGAACGGCCTCGCTGACGATGACCTTTTTTCCCATGGCTCCTCCTTACAGAGAATCATATTACATGGTTTTGTGTAAGATGCCACGGCCTGAGACGCGAAGCGGCCCGATGCTCTTGCATGGTTTATCGTTTATCAATATTATTGACAATCGATAAATCGCTCCGGGAGGCTGCATGCAGGCGTACCGCGCAACTCGGTCAGTCTGGACGTTCGGGCTGCCGGTCGAGGCTGAGATGCGCGCTGCGGATGCGGCGGTAGAGACACGATGGGGTGGCGCTCAGCTCGAGATCGAGGACGTGCGCGGCTCGCTGCGGCTGCCGATCTCGGCGATTCCCTGGAGCTTGTTCGGAGTGTTGTGGACGTACACCGCGACGCTGGTCGTATAGCGATGGCCATCCAGGTCACGCTCGACCGGCTGCTGCAGGAGCGCGGGATGACACTGACGGAGCTGAGCGAGCGCATGGGGATCACGCTGGCGAACCTGTCAGTGCTGAAGACGAACAAGGCGCGGGCGATCCGGTTCTCGACGCTGGAGGCGTTGTGCCGGGAGCTGGAGTGCCAGCCGGGGGATCTGTTGGCATACGACGCGAGCGACGCCGGGCCGGCTTCCTAGCGCTCCGCTGCACGGAGCCGGTTGCTCTTTATCGCAAAGTCCTTTACAATGCCATATCCAAGCGTCGATCACGCGCACCGGTGAGGCGGCAATGACTCCCATGACCCTGTTGAAGCACCCGAGCGGGTTCCTGCCTCTGGCGATGTCGCTCGCTGCCCTCGCGACAATACTCGCCTTCATCGTCTCGCATGGGACCGCGCCCCAAGCGGACGAAGGCGCGGCTGCGCACATCTGGCAGCTGCTCATGGTGGGTCAGGTGCCCATCGTGCTCTACTTCGCCGTCAGGTGGGTGCCGCAGTCGCCGCGACAGGCTGTCCAGATTCTAGCTCTGCAAATCGCGGCTGCAGTGGCAGCGCTGGTGCCGGTATTTCTGCTCGGCTGGTGAGATCTACCTAGGTATGTACCGGCCCCACGCGCCGGCGAGCGCGTCCGAGATTTCCCCCACCGATGCCCGTGCGCGCACCGCGTCAATCACGAGCGGCATGAGCTCGGCGGCTGCCTGACCTTCACTCGGTGCCGCCGCGGCATCGCCGAGCGCTGACAACGCCGCCGCGTGCGCGCCGGCGTCACGCGAGCTGCGCGCTTTCGCCAGCCGGCCGACCTGACCTCTCTCCATTCCCGCGTAATCCGGCGACGGGATGCTCAGCCCTTCGCTGTCGTCGGTGAACCGGTTCACTCCCACGATCACGGTCTCCCCTCCCTCGACGCGCTGCTGAAACTCGTACGCGCTGCGCGCAATCTCTTCCTGGAAGAACCCCTGCTCGATCGCCTTCGCCGAGCCGCCCAGATCCTCCACCCGCTGCATCAACGCGACGGCGCGCGCCTCGAGCTCGTTGGTCAAGCTCTCGACGTAATAGCTGCCCGCGAGCGGATCCACCGTATTCGCGATCCCCGATTCGTGCGCGATGATCTGCTGCGTGCGCAAAGCGAGCGTCGCTGCTTCGGCCGTCGGCAGCGACAGCGCCTCGTCGTACCCATTGGTGTGCAGCGACTGCGTCCCGCCGAGCGTCGCCGACAGCGCCTGCATCGCAACCCGCACCACGTTGTTCAGCGGCTGCTGCGCGGTGAGCGTCACGCCGCCGGTCTGCGTGTGGAAGCGCAGGCGGCACCCTTCGTCGTCCGCGCCGAACCGCTCGCGCATGATCCTCGCCCACAGCCGCCGCGCGGCGCGGAACTTCGCGACCTCCTCGAACAGGTCGTTGTGCGCGGCGAAGAAGAACGACAGCCGCTTGGCGAAGGCATTCACATCGAGCCCGGCGGCGACGCCGTGCCGCACGTACTCCACGCCGTTCGCCAGCGTGAACGCCAGCTCCTGCACCGCGGTCGCGCCCGCCTCTCTTATATGGTAGCCGGAAATCGAGATCGGATTCCAGCCAGGCACTTCCGCCGTGCAGAAACGGAACATGTCCGCGATCAGCCGCAGGCTCGGCTCCGGCGGGTACACGTACGTCCCGCGCGCGATGTACTCCTTGAGGATGTCGTTCTGTACCGTCCCGCTCAGCTTGTCACGGGCGATCCCGCGCTCCTCGGCGACCACGATGTACATCGCGAGCAGCGTCGACGCGGTCGCGTTGATCGTCATGGACGTGGACACCCTGTCCAGCGGGATCTCCGCGAACAGCTCGTGCATGTCCTCGACGGTGTCGATCGCGACGCCCGCGCGGCCGACTTCGCCGAGCGCGCGCGGCGAATCCGAGTCGATCCCCATCTGCGTCGGGAGGTCGAACGCGACCGACAGCCCCGTCTGCCCGGCCGCGAGCAGATGCCGGAAGCGCGCGTTGGTCTCCGCGGCGGTGCCGAAGCCGGCGTACTGCCGCATGGTCCAGAGGCGGCCGCGGTACATCGTCGGCTGCACGCCGCGAGTGTACGGCCATTCGCCCGGCTCGCCTAAATCACGCTTGTACTCGAGGTCGGCGTCTTCCGGCCGGTAAACCGGCGCGACCGGAATCCCCGAAGGAGTCTGACGCTCCGCGCTCAGGCCCCGACGCCGGTGAGCGCGCCGCCGAGCATGGACTCCGCCAGCTCGACGTTCGATTTGCTGCCGATGAACAACGGAGCGCGCTGATGCAGCTCGCTCGGTACGATGTCGAGGATGCGGTGCTCGCCGTCGCTGGCGGCGCCGCCCGCCTGCTCCGCGATGAATGCGAGCGGGTTGGCTTCGTACAACAGACGCAGCTTGCCCTTCGGCGATTTCCTGTTCGCCGGATACGCGAAGATCCCGCCACCGAGCAGGTTGCGGTGGAAATCCGCGACCAGTGACCCGACGTAGCGCGAGCTGGTGCCGTTCCGCTTCTTGCCGTCGCCCTTGCGATATCGCTGCATGAGCTCCCTGACCGTGTCGCTCCAGAGCGGCTCATACGAGTCGTTGACCGAGAGATATCTCCCCGGATCCGGCATGCGGATGTGGGGGTGCGACAGCAGAAACTCGCCGATCGCCGGGTCGAGCGTAAACCCGTGCACGCCCTGTCCAGTCGTGTACACCATCATCGTGCTGGAACCGTAGATCACGTATCCCGCGGCCACCTGTTGGCGACCGGGCTGCAACAGGTCTTCCATCTCGCCCTTGTTGCCGCGGGTGATCTTGCACAGCACCGAGAAGATGGTGCCCACCGGTACGTTGACGTCTATGTTGGAAGACCCGTCGAGCGGATCGAACAGAAGCACGTACTTGCCGCAGCGGAACTGCTCCGGAATCGGGATGAGACCGGGCATCTCCTCCGACGCCATCGCGCACAGCCGGCCGCCGTGGTCCATCGCCTTGATGATGATGTCGTTGGCGAGCACGTCCAGCTTCTGCTGGATCTCCCCCTGGACGTTGCTGTTCTCGGTGGCGCCGAGAACGTCGGCGAGTCCGGCGTTGCGGACCTTGTTGGCGATCATCTTCGCCGCGAGCGCGAGATCGTACAGAATGCCGGACAGCTCGCCCGTGGCCTGTGGATGGAGGCGCTCTTCCTCTATGATGTAGCGGTCGATCGTGACAACCGAGGTTGCGGTGTGTTTTACCACGTTAGACGTCCTTCGAAAATGGGGCCGCGGACTCGTCCACCCTCCTGGCGGCGAAGCTCCGCGCGTCCCGCTCGAAAAGGTTCTCGAAATAGCCGCGTCGCAGCGTTTCCCAAATGTAGCGAAATGGGAACGCCCTGCTCTCGCAAAATTGCTGGACGTGCCGAAGCTCGTGCAAGAGCAATTCCGCCGACGGCTCGATCTCGCGCGCGACGAAGATGGTGCGCCCGAGCGTCACGGCGTCCACCCGGCTACGGCCGAGCAGCCACCCGCCTACCCGTATTGGTAGTCCCCCCGACCGAAAGCGCGCGGCACGCAGCTCCGGATACCGGAGGAGCATGTCCTGCCGCAACGAGATCGGCTCTCCGAGCAGGGCCCGTATCATCGGGGCCGCAGCTCCCACTCACCTCCACGAGCGCGAACCCGCACTCGCCGCCCGTCGGTGGACACCACGACCGTGCCGAGCTGATCGGTGCGGTACACGGCGGCCCCCGAGCGCTCGAGCCTCTCCACCACGGCCGGGCTGGGATGCCGGTAGCCGTTGTCCTTCCCCACCGAGATCAACGCGACCCGCGGTTTCGTCGCGGAGAGGAATCGCTCCGTGGTGCTCGTCGAGCTGCCGTGATGTGCCACTTTAAGAACGTCCGCGCGAAGGTCGAGGCTGTCATTGGCGACCAGCCATTGCTCCAGCTCCTTCTCCGCGTCTCCCACGAGCAGGAATCGAACCGCGCCGAACCGGACGCGCGCGATCGTGCTCGCTTCGTTGGGATCGGTGAGCGCGCTAGCCCACGCCGAGTCCGGCGCCAGAAAGTTGACGACGAGCCCGTCGACCACGAGTGAATCGCCGGGACGCACTCTGTTCCAGCTGGTCCCGGACGTCATGGCGCTCGCCAGCGCGGCGGCGTAGGAGCCGGTTGGGGCGACGAAGCCCGGGTCGTGGAAGGTGCGCGGCCTGAGCGCGCGAACGACCGTCGCCGCGCCGCCCACGTGATCGTTGTGCGGGTGCGACAGTACGAATGCGGCCAACTTTCCGCCGCGGCGCGCGAGATACGGGATGATCACCGCCCGCCCGGCGTCGCCCGTGCGCCACGCGCGGCCGGCATCGAACAGGATCCAATTCCCCCGGGTAGTGCGGAGCGCGAGCGCGTCACCCTGGCCGACGTCCAACATGTGCAGCTCTATCTCCCGGCGCGACGGAGGCGGCAGGAGCGGATACCAGAGCGCTGCCCCGAGCGCGAGCCCGGCCAGCAGCGCGGGCCGGGCGGAGAAACGTGAGGTCGCGGCGGCGACCAGCGCGGCGAGCGCCACGCCGCACAGCAGCGTCGTGACCAGCGACGGCGTCACCTGGATCGATGCGTACGGCAGAGCAGCCGTGCGTGCCGCGATCCCGTCGAAAACGTGCAGCAGCGGCAGGCAGCCGTCCGCGACGAACTGCGCCGCGCCGTCGATCGGGAACAGCATCGCCAGGAACAGCATCGGCTGGAGAATCGTTATCACCGGCGACGCGAGCACGTTCGACACGGGCCCGATGAGGCTCAGCCGCCCGAAATACCACGCGATCAGCGGAGCCGTCACGATCGTGGCGACGATCGATGGCAGCAGCTGATTCGACACCGCGAGCCGCCAGCCCTCGATCCTCGGCGCGATCCACCGCCGGATGACGCTGCCGCTCGCGGTGAGCCCCGCCATTCCGACGACGCTCAGCTGATAGCCGAGCCCGAGCACGTTGCGCGGCTCGTACAGCGGGATTGCCGCGCCGAGCGCGAGCGACGCCCAGGGCGACGTCGGCCGCTGCGCGATCCTGCTCGACGCCATGACGCTCAGCATCACCGCCGAGCGGAGCGCGGGCGCGGGCGCGCCGATCACCGCGACGTACAGCCAGACGATGACGAGCGAAAGGATCGCCGCTCGCGCGCGACCTAGCGCCATCGCCGAGAGCAGCAGCTCGACCGCGCCGGCGACGATCGCGACGTGCAGCCCAGAGATCGAGAGCATGTGCACGAGCCCGGCGTCGGCGTACCGCTGGCGGACCTCGGGGCCGAGCTCCTGCTGCTCGGCGATCAGCAGCGCCTTCGCCATCGGCGCGTCGCTGCCGAACAGCCGCTCGATCCGCCTCGCGGCGCCCGCGCGGACGCGCTCGAGCGCGGGAGCCGCGTCAGGGCTTGCGACCGAGTGCGTGAACCGGTGGATCGGCTTGGGCAGCTCGGTCAGCGCGACGGCGATTCCGCTGGCGAGCAGCACGGAAACGGCAAACACGTAACCGCTGCGTCGCAGCAGCCCGTACAGCACCGCGGCAGCCGCCAGACCCGCGACGATTACAGTGATTCTGCGATCCGTCGCGAAGCCGGCCAGCAGGCCCGCGGCATAGGCGAGGCAGGCAGCGGCGATCAATGGCATCAAGCAGAGTCATCGATCGGTCGGCTTTTTACGACAGCCGCGTCTTGCAATCACAACCGAAGTCGCGCGGCGCGGCTCCTTGCGAAGGCTGGGGGATTCCGCCTGGATTATCCCAGGACTTTCATCCCGCGAGAGGAAGCTCGCCCCGCTCCGACGCCACTGTTCCTGTAAAAGTCGAGCCCGTCGTCCCAGTTAGCTCCACCGTCAAATAGCTGCCGATCAACGACGGCTCTCCTGGAATAATGACTGTCTTGAAATCCCGGGTTCGAGCCTGCAGCAGCCCCCCCCGCCTGGCTACTTTCTCGACCAGCACCTCGTGCCTCTCCCCCAGCGCCGCCATGTTCGCGCGTCGCGCGCCCGTTCGCATGGTCGCGATCAGCCGCTCCAGCCGCTCGCTCGCCACTTCGTCCGGCACGTCGTCCGCCGGCGGGAACCGCGTCGCCGCCGTTCCTTCCCGCGCGGAGAACTTGAACGTGTACGCGTCGTTGAAGCCGATCTCGCGCACCGCGCTCAGCGTCGCCGCGAAATCGTCCTCCATCTCTCCCGGGAATCCGACGATGATGTCCGTCGTGAGCCCCAGTCCCGGGACAGCCGCGCGCAGCCGCTCGGCGCACTCGAAGTACTGCTCGCGGGTGTACCGCCGCAGCATCCGCTTGAGCACCCTCGACGACCCCGACTGCATCGGCAGGTGCACGTGCTCGCACACCTCCGGCGTCTCCGCGATCGCGTGGATGACCCGCTCGCTGAAGTCGTTCGGGTGCGGGCTGGTGAACCGCACGCGCCGGATCCCGTCCACGCGCGCAACGGCGCGCAGCAGGTCGGCGAAATCGTGCGAGCCGTCGTTGTACGAGTTCACCGTCTGCCCGAGCAGCACGACTTCGGTGATTCCCTGCTCCGCCACCTGCTCCACCTCGCGCAAGGCATCCAGCAACGGCCTGCTCCGCTCCGGCCCGCGCGTCGTCGGCACGATGCAGTACGTGCACCGATAATCGCAGCCGCGCTGTACCGGGATCCACGCCTTGACTCCCTCGAAGCGGCGCGCGCTGAATCCCTGGTAATGCTCCTCGAGGTCGAACTCGACCGCGGTCGCGCGCTCCCCGTCGCGCGCCCGCTCGATCAGATCCGGGAGCGCGCGGTAGCCGTCCGGCCCGATCACGAGACTCACGTGCCTGGCCCGGTCGAACAGCCGCGGCCCCAGCCGCTGCGCCATGCAGCCCGCCACGCCGACCACCGCGCCGTCCTTCATGTGCCGCTTCAGCTCGCCGAGCCGTCCCAGCACGCGCTGCTCGGCGTGGTCGCGGATCGCGCACGTGTTGACCAGGATCACGTCGGCGCCGTCCGGCGATTCGACCTGCGAATAGCCGGCGTCCGCCAGCTTCCCGAGGATCAGCTCGGAGTCGCTGACGTTCATCTGGCAGCCGTAAGTCTCGACGTAAACCGTACCGCTCATCCGTCGCGTTCCGCTGGTGTGGTCGCCCTCGTCGGGAGCAGCACGAAGAACGTGCTTCCCTCGCCTTCCTTGCTCTTTACCCAGATCCGGCCACCGTGTGCTTCCGCGGCGAGCCTGCAGAACGCCAGCCCGAGCCCCGAGCTCCTGACGTTCGGCAGCCGCGGCGTCTTGACCTGCCGGAACTTCTGAAAGATCACCTCGTGGTACTCCTCCGGAATACCCGGCCCGTTGTCGCTCACCGCGAAGAGGATGCCGTCACCGTCCGCGCGCGCGCGCAGCTCGATCGCGACCCCGGCGCCGCCCGAATGGACCAGCGCGTTCTGCATGAGGTTCGAGAACAGGCGCTTGAGGATCGTCCTGTCGCCCTCGAACACCGGGGCGTCGTCGTCCACGTCCACGGCGACGATCGCGGCTTCCTGCGCGAGCCGGACCTCCCACTCCGCGACGAGATCGGCGACGAACGCGCCCGGCGCCAGCGGCTCGATGTTGAGCCGGAGGTCGGCGTCCTCGATCCGCGCCACCTCCAGCAGGTCGTTGATCAGCGACAGCAGCTCCTCCGCCTTGTACTCGGCGTCGGCGAGCACGCGCTTCTGCACGGTCGTCAGGATGCCGAAGTCGCCGTCGGTCACCATCTCCAAACTCGCGAGCACCGACGTCAGCGGCGTCTTGAGATCGTGCACGATCATCTTCATCAGGTCCTCGCGCACCTTCTCGAGCTCGCGCAGCTTGCGATAGCTGTCCTCCAGCTCGTCGGTGACCGCCTTGAGCTTGAGCAGACTCCGCACGCGCGCGCCGAGCACGAGCCGGTTGTGCGGCTTCGTCAGGAAATCGTCGCCGCCGGCCTCGATCGCCTTCACCCGGTCGCTCGTGTCGTTGAGCGCGGTGACGAAGATGACTGGAATGCGCGCGGTGCGCGGATCGCGCTTGATCCGGCGGCAAACCTCGAAGCCCGTCGAGCGGTCGTCCACGCCCAGGTCGCCCGCGGGCATGGCGACGTCGAGGATGCACAGGTCGGGACGCTCGTCGAAGCACAGCGCGACGGCGGACGGCCCGTCGTTCGCGCAAATGATCCGGAAGTCGAGAGTGTTGAGCTGGTCCACCAGCAGCTCGACGTTCGCCTGCACGTCGTCGGCGACGAGGATCAGCGGCTTGCGCGCGGCCTCGCTCGCGGTCATCCGGTCACGGCCTTACGCGGACACCGAAGCTGAAGATGTACGCCGTCTCGGTCGCTGGGTTCACAGAGACCTTGGCGTCCAGGTCCCGGGTCGCGCGCGCCACGCCGATATCCAGCCGCGACCTGCCGATTCCCAGCGGAATCCCGAAACCGCCGGAGAACGTGAGCTCGTTCACCTTCGACTGCTCACCGCCGAGCGCTCCACCGGCGCCGAACGGCAGCCCGCGGTATCTCGCACCGAGCCGCAGCGCTATGTTGCGCCGGCCGATGGTCGGCCCGGCCACATCCGCTCCGACCCCGTAATCCCAGGAGTCGAACGCGAGCATGTTGCTGCCCGCACGCCTGAGCGGCTGCATCGCGGACCACTCGTCGAAGCTCGCGCGCGCGGACAGAGCGACTCCGGAGATTCCCGAATAGCTCGCTCCGAAGCCGTACCTCAACGGCAGCTTTCCGCTGGTCAGCACGCTGTCGCCGGCCTGCGTCTCCATGTCCCCGCCGACGCGCACCGACGCACCGAGCCCGAGACTCGTGACCGGGCGCCACACGATTCCGGCGGACGCGCCGAACGCCGAGTAGCTGATGTCCGACGTCTGGCTCGTCCCGGAAAACGTGACCGTATCCGGAAAGCGCTGCTCGACCGTTATCCGGTTCTCACCGGAGAACACGTGGCCCCCCAATCCGATCTGGAAGCGGGGCGACGCGGTGTACCCCAGCGCCAGACGGAAATCGGTGATGCCGCCGTTGCTCGAGAACAGCTCCGTTGCGTCCACGACGGTTCCCCCGATGTCCTGCTGCGTCTCGGTGACGCTGCTCCAGGTGCGATCGAGAAACGTGGACGCGGAGACCTGGGCGGTGAGGCGGCGTCCCAGCGTCAGCGACATTCCCACCATAGGAAAGCGCGCCGTCGTGGTCCGCGAGCTCACGTCCAGCCGCTTCACCGTGCGCACCTCGGGCTCGTACTGCATGAACATCACGGTCGCGCCCCACAGTGCGACCGCGGCTGGATTGAGCGCCGAATTCGGGTCGACTTCCGCGGGGCCGCCGCCGAGCGACATGGCGGTCGTGCTCAGTTGCCCCGGCGGATAGCCGAAGCCCTGCGTGCTGAGATTTCCCTGGGCGCCGGCGCCGGAAGCGGCCAGCGCGAAGGTCAGGAAACCGGCCAGGAAAGAGCGCGTCATGGTAGTCCGAAGGGGTTGGCCGGCGTGTAGCTGATTCTGAGACGCGGACGCGTGTCCGGGACCGCCTCGGCGCTGGTGAACCACGCCTGGGCGGCGGACACTCCCTCGCGACCGCTGCGCAGCACCAGCGCGCGCGGGCCGAGCGTGTCGCCCTGCGCCCGCCAGACCCGCAGCATCGGCGCGATGTCTATCTCGCGCACGCCGGACGCGTTCGCCGCGACGCGCAGCGTGTCGACTTGTGTGAGCTCGGACGCGGCGATGAGCCGCGCCGCCTGCTCCGGATCGGTGATGGCTTTGCCGCCGATGGCCACGTGCGTCACCACGAACACCGTGTCCAGCGGACCCAACCACGTATTCGGTACCTGCTCGAGCAGCAGTGTCGCGCGTATGACGCTCGACGAATCGAGGATCGAGCTGGGGATCAGGAAGCGCATGTAAGTGCGCTTCGTCGGGAGTCCGCCGACCAGCAGCGCCTGCGGAGACCCGGGCGGAGGAGCTCGTAGCACGAGCTGAAAATCCGAGAGCGTAGCCTGCTGGTCGAGCGAATCCTCGGGAGTGCGCGACAGCGGAAGCAGCGTGATCCGCGGAACGAGAGTGTCGGGCACGGCGCGAAAGTACAGCGTCGGTGGCGTGCCGCCCTCCGTGGACTGGACGTGAAACTGGCCCGTTCCACCCGTAATGCGGAGTCCGATGCGCAGCGGCGCGTTCGCCTGCGCCTTGGCCAGCACCGCCGCGTTCGACAGCGGAACGCGCACCGAGTCCTTGAGGTCCGCCGACGCGAACTGCTGCGATCCGATCAGCCTGTCGGCGGTGAACAGCGGCGCGAGCGCCGCGACCGACGTGTCGTTCGCGTCCGTGTCCACGTCGTACGCGCTGACCGTCAGCGACGCGCCCATCTGCTTCTCGGTGAGCTCGAGCCGGAGCTGGATGTAAGCGCTGTCGACTGTCGTTATCGGGGTCGTCGTGCTGTCACCGGGAGTTCTGCGGACCCGCTGCGGCAAGCTGTCGTACCGGATGATGACGCGGGAATCGAGCGTGTCGCCGCGCGACGCCAGCAGCATCAAAGGCTCGGCCCCGAACGGTCCCTCGGCGCGAACCGTCGTATCGAACACGACCGCATCGATCGTGACGTTGATCACGTCGATGCCCTGGTTCGGGCACAGCTCCGGGCAGCCGACCGCGCTCTCCAGATTCTCGCTGCAGGCGGCGGCCACGAGAGCGACGCAGCCGAGCGCCAGCGGCGCCATCCCCCTGCGCCGCATCACGTGGTGCCCGTGGTGAGGAGGTCGGCCGTGAACGGATGCGGCAACAGCGAGCCGAGACTCCAGCTGGCTTCGGCGCCGTTCCGGCAATAGCTGTGCACCTTCAGGTCCAGCGTGGCGAACTCCGCCAGCACCTGCAGGCAGGCGCCGCACGGCGGGGCGGGCTCCTCCGCTTCGGTCGCGATCGCGATGCAGTCGAACGTCCCCGCTCCGGTGATGATCGCGGAGAACACGGCCACGCGCTCGGCGCAGATCCCGAGTCCGTAGGAGGCGTTCTCGACGTTGCAGCCTTGAAACACCGCGCCGTTGCCGGCGCGCAGCGCGGCGCCGACGGGGAAACCGGAATATGGAGCATGCGAGCGCTCGAGCGCCGCGAATGCAGCGTCGCGGAGCTTGTGGTCAGCTTGACGTGTCACTGGATGATCTGGGGCAGAAAGGAGGTGCCGCGACCGCGAAACTCGACCCCGAGCCATTCGGCGACGGTGGCGCCTAGATCCGAGAAGGTCTCGCGCCGCCCTATGCTCGCCGGCCGGACGCGTGAGCCCGCGGCCAGCAGCGGGACGCACTCTCGCGAGTGGTCCGTCGACGGAGTCGTTGGATCGTTGCCGTGGTCGGCGGTAATGAACAGAAGGTCGTCCTTTTTCAGGGAGCGCACGAGACCGGGCAGCGCTTCGTCGAATTCGAGCAGCGCTTGGTAAAACCCCGCAACATCGTTCCGGTGCCCGTACAGTTGGTCGAAATCTACAAGATTGGCCAGCAGTAACCCACTCCGATCCCCAGCTATCCACCGGCGGATCTCGTCCAATCCCTCCGCGTTGGAGGAGGTGTGCCGCGCGCTTATCGACCGGCCGGCGAAGAGATCGTCGACTTTTCCTACTCCTGCCGTATCGATGCCGGCGGCACCAAGCGCATCGAGCAGCGTCTCGCTGGGCGGCTCGACGGAGAAATCGCGGCGGTTGGCCGTGCGCCTGTAGCTGCCGGGGCCGCCCTCGAACGGCCGGGCGATCACCCGCGAGACGAGCGGGCTCTCGCCATCGGGATCGTTCAGCTTGATGTCCAGCGCGGCGGCGCACGCCGCGTACAGCTCATCCAGCGGAACCACGTCCTCGTGCGCCGCTATCTGAAAGACGGAATCGGCGGAAGTGTACACGATCCACGCGCCCGTGCGCCGGTGCTCTTCGGCGAAGCGCTCGATCACGACCGTGCCGCTCGCGACCACGTTGCCGATCACCGGACGGCCGGTGCGGCGCTCGAATTCCGCGAGCACCTCCGCGGGAAATCCGTGAGGGTACGTCCTGAACGCACGCGCGAGGTGCACGCCGGCTATCTCCCAGTGGCCTGTAGTGCTGTCTTTCCCCGCGGACCGCGGCTCCATCACGCCCCAGGCCCCGAGAGGTTCTTCCGCAGGTGGGACACCGGCGAGGCTCGCCAGGTTGCCGAGTCCGTACTCGCGAAGATTCGGCAACGCGAAACCCGCGACCGCGCGAGAGAGATTGCCCAACGTGTCGCTGCCCGTATCGCCGTACGTGTCCGCGTCGCGCGCGCCGCCGCACCCTACGCCGTCGAGCACGACGATCGCCGCTCTGCGGTCAGTCTTCATGCGGCACGCGCGGCGACCGGCTGTTCATTCCCACGAGCACTTCGTACGGCGTGATCCCCGCCGACGCGCCCACTTCGGCTACGGTGACGAGCTCGCCGCCCTCCCCGCCGATGAGCGTCACGGTATCGCCCGCGGCGCACTCGACGCCGGTGACGTCGATCATGATCATGTCCATCGTGACCCTGCCGACGATCGGAACGCGGCGCCCGCGGAGAACGACCGTCGCGCCCGGGCGCCCCTGCTGGCCCACGTTGCGCGGATAGCCGTCGGCGTAGCCGCAGGCGAGCGTGGCGATCCGCATGCGATGCGTCGCCTTGAACGTCGCGCCGTAGCTGATCGTATCGCCGGCCTCGCACGCGCGCAGATCGACTATCGGCGCGCGCAGATGCGCGACCGGATCGGGCTCGATCGCTGCACCGGGGACAGTCGCGCCGCCGTAGAGAAAGATCCCGGGCCGGACCGCGTCACGGCTCGAACGCCCGCGGCGCAGCACCGCGGCGCTGTTGTCGGTGTGGGTGAAGACGGCCGCGAGACCCAGCGCGGTTAGCGCGTCCTCGAACCGGCGATCCTGCTCCTGCATGCTGCCGTCGTCGAGCTCCGCCGAATGAAAATGCGTGAACGCGCCTTCCGGAGGAGACGCCAAGACGACTTCCCTGAGCGAGGCGACGTCGCGCCACGAAGCCCCGGCCCGGGCCATTCCCGTATCGATGGCGAGGTGCCACGGACCGCCGAGCGATTGCCATGCTCTGATCGTCGCCGCCGATCCCAGCGCCGGCGTGAGGCGCGCCGCGCTGGCCGCCGCGAGCTCGCTCTCCAGTAGCGGCGTGAAGGTGATCACCGGAAGCTCGACGCCGAGCGCCCGCAACTCCTCGCCCTCGCTGACCGTGGCGACTCCGAATCCCCACGGGTCGACCTTCTCGAGCGCCTGCACGACGGCGCGCACGCCCATCCCATAGGCATCCGCTTTCACCATGGGAATCAGCCGCGTCCTGGCCCTGTCGGCGAGCGCGCGCGCGTTGCGCGCGACGGCGGAGAGGTCGATATCGATGCGGGCGGGCATTCAGAAAGTTATTAGTGATTGGTGATTGG
>JANLGX010000456.1 GCA_024654005.1 Gemmatimonadaceae bacterium
CGCGTCCCACCTGGAGCATCAGCTCGAGGTCGTCGCTGTATCCCAGCTCGAGTATGCGCCGGAACGACCGGAGCGCCGCTGCCTGCTGCCCGAACTTGAGCAACGTCTCGCCGAAGCCCGCGAGCGCGTCCTCGTGCTCGGAGTCGAGGATGAGCGCTTCCTCGAAGCTGCGGCGGGCCCACGCGAACTCTTCCCGCGCGTGAAAAGCGTATCCCAGACCGATGTGCAGCTCGACGGAATTCGGGTAAACGTCGAGCCCTTCGCGTAAAGTCTCTACTGCGTCGTCGTACCTCCCTTCGTTGTAGAACTGATGCGCACGCTCGTCGTACTCTTCAGAACTAAGGAAAGGGGTAGCCATTTTGGTGCATTCCTCCGGCGCGAGAGAACCTTTTGAAATTGTACCACTTATGCGCTCGTTAGTTCAACGGTTTTTTTCGGGGGCGGCGAGCGCCACCGCGATGCGCGCGGCCAGATCGGCGTTGCTCTCGAGCAGCGCGAGGTTCGTCGCGACCGACCTTCCGCCCGTCGCGCGCTCCACTGAAGCGAGCAGCGCCGGGGTCACCTCCCTTCCCGCGATGCCCGCGCTCTTCAGCTCGCGCAGAGCCGCCGCCACGGCGGCCCCGATCTCGTCCGGCGCGAGCCCGCTGCCCTCGGGCGGCGGATTTCCGACCAGCACCGCGCTCGTCATGCCGAGCGCGAGATGCCGCTCGAACAGCCGCGCGACCTGTTCCGCCGAATCCATGCGCCACGCCACTGGAATCGTCGCGCCAGCGCAGTAGAACTCCGGCAGCCAGTCCGTGCCGAACCCGATGACCGGGACGCTCAACGTCTCGAGCCGCTCGCTCGTCGCGCGAAGATCGAGGATGGCCTTCGCGCCGGCGCAGACGCAGACGACCGGATTGCGCGACAGCTCGATCAGGTCCGAGGACTCGTCGAAGGGCGCGTCGCGGTGCACGCCGCCGATTCCGCCGGTGGCGAAAGCCCGAATGCCCGCGCGAGCGGCGAGCACCAGACTCGCGCTCACCGTCGTCGCGCCGTCGGCGCCGAGCGTGGCCGCGGCCGCGAGATCGCGCGCCGCGACCTTCACGATTCCGTCCCGCGCCAGGAAGCGCTCGAGATCCGCGCCCTCGAGCCCCACCACGAGCCGGCCGCGCGCGACGGCGGTGATCGCGGGCACGGCGCCATGGCGCGTGATCGCCCGGACCATCCTGTCGCGCGCTTCGCGGTTCGCCGGCTCCGGCAACCCCTGCGCGAAAACCGAGCTCTCCAGCGCGACCACCGGTCTCCCGGCGGCAAGCGCCCGCGCGACGGCGGCGGAAAAGTGCACCGCTCCGTCCGCGGGCTCGCGCGCTTCCGTCAGGTCACGACCGGCGTGGATCCGGCGAACTTCTTCCAGCTCCCCGTCGCGAGCGACGCGTCGATGGCCTCGAAGACCGTGTCCAGCTCGGCGTCCTCGGTAAAGAAGTGCGGCGCGATCCGAATCCCCGCGCCCACGCGGTAGTCGATCAGAATGTCCTGCGATACCAGGTCCCGCGCCACGAATTCCGCGCTCGGTAGATCGACCGCGACGGTGCCGCCGCGCCGCTCCGCGTCGCGCGGCGCGCGCACCCGGTAGCCGCGCTCGTCCGCGAGCTCGATCAGCCTCGCCGTCTGCCGCATGCTCTTCCGCCGGATGGCGTCCACCCCCGCGCGCCGCACGATCTTCGGACCCTCGGCGCCGGCGTACAGCGCGGGGATGACCGGAGTGCCGTTGAGCCAGCGAAATGCGCCGGTGGTGAACCGCATCGCCGGCTCGAAGCGGAACGGCTCCTCGTGTGCCTGCCAGCCGGTGAGCGCCGGCGACAACCGGTCCCTGATCGCGGGCGAGACGTACAGGAAGCACGCGCCCGGTCCGCCGCACAGCCATTTCAGAACGCCGCCGGTGAGGAAATCCACGCCGAGCGCCTTCACGTCCACCGGAACGATGCCGACGGAGTGGAATGCGTCGAGCGCCACGAGCGCGCCCATCTCGTGCGCGCGGCGGCAGATCCGCTCCGCGTCCATGACGAACGCCGACCTGAACAGAACATGCGATACCGCCACGAGCCGCGTGCGCTCGTCGATCGCCGCGAGCGCCCGCTCGGTGTCGATCCCGATCCCGTCGTCGGAAGGAACGCTGACGACTTCGGCGCCGAGCGGGCGCGCCATCTCGTGCGCGGCGTATCGGACCGAGGGAAAATCGAGCCCCGTCATTACTATCCGGTTGCGCTCCGACGGAAAATCGAGCGCGGAAAAAACCACCGACTGGGCGATGGTCACGTTCGGCAGCATCACCACTTCGTTCTCGCCCGCGCCGATCAGCGGAGCGATCACGTTCCCCACGGTGACCGGCATCTCCCACCAACCGAAGTTCCATGCCTTCACGCCGTGATCGCCCCAGGCCGCGGCGTACTCCGCGAGCTTCGCCGGCACTGTTCGCGGCATCGGTCCCAGTGAGTTCGAGACCAGGTACGTGGTGCGCTCCAGAATCGGGAATTCGCTCCGGAGAGCGAGCAGCGGGTCCTGCGCGGTCACTCCCCTCCCGGCCGCAGCGCGCGGAACTCGGCGTCGGCGTTCCAGGTCGGTACGACCGGCGAGTTGGCGAGCCAGCTGCCGAAGCGATACACCACGCCGGCGAGCTGCGCCGCGCCCGTGAGATCGAAGTCGGGCCGGTACTCGTCGGAGGGCTGGTGATACCGCCTCGACGTGTACTCCTCCTCCTGCGCGATGCCCCAGCCGGCGGGCCGCCCCACGAATTCCACTCCGGCGGCGATCGAAGCCGACGGCACTCCGACTTTCGCGAAGGAGAAATGATCCGAGCGGTAGAAGTAGCCGCGCTCGGGGTGCGTGTCGGGCGCGATCGTCAGCGTGTCGCCGCGGACGAGCTCGGCCAGCATCGGGCCGAGCGAGCTCTTCGTGTCGCCGAGCACGCGCAGCGTCCTCACCCGGCCGAGCAGGTTCCCGCCGTCCACGTTGAGATTGGCGATGATTCTGTCGATCGGCACCGTAGGATGCGCGGCGAAGTACTCCGAGCCGAGCAGTCCCGACTCCTCCGCGTCGACAAACACGAACAGCTGCGACCGCGCCGGTCGCGGCGAGTGCGCAGCCGAGTGCGCCACGCCCAGGATCACCGCCACGCCGGACGCGTTGTCGAATGCCCCGTTGTAGATCGAGTCGCCGTTCACCGGCGGGCCGATCCCGAGGTGATCGAAGTGGGCGCTGTACGCGACGTATTCGTCGCGCTTCACCGGATCGGTTCCGCGCACTACGCCGACCACGTTCACCGCCTGCAGCCGCTCCACGGTGTTGGGAAACGACATCGCGACGTTGATCCCCGTCGGGACCGGCCGGAAATCGCGCGATTCCGCGGCGCGCTGCAGCTGCGCGAGGTCGATCCCCGCCTGCGAGAGCAGCGCGGTCGCCGCGCTGTCGGTGATCCAGCCGCGTACTCCGATCGGCGCGGGGCCGGTCGCGGGGCGCGGCAGCATCCGCTGCTCCTTTGCCCACGATCCGACGACCGTGTGCCAGGGATAGCCGGCGCGCTCGGTGGTGTGCACGATGAGCATTCCCGCGGCGCCACGGCGCTCGGCCTCCTCGAACTTGTACGTCCATCGGCCGTAGTACGTCATCGCGCGCCCGCCGAACAGATTCGGCTCGGCCGCCGTCTCGGGCGGGTCATTCACCAGCACGAGGAGGATCTTGCCGCGGACGTCAACGTCCTTGAAGTCGTCCCAGCGGAACTCGGGGGCAGTGGTGCCATACCCGACAAAAATCAGCTCTCCCGATGCTTCGCTCCGCGGCGCGGCGGAGCCGGCCCACACGACGATGTCCTCCGGGTAGCGCAGGCGCGCGCTCGCGCGGCCGCCCGCCACGACGGAAAGCTTCGACCGGTCCGCGCCTACCACCTCGATCGGGAACTCCTGGAAGTACGAGCCGTTCACGCCGGGCTCGACGCCGAACAGGCGCAGCTGCGACGCGATGTACTCCGCGGCGAGCCTGCCGCCGCGCGTGGCCGGCGCCCTTCCCTCAAGCAGATCGGAAGCGAGGAAGCGTACGTGCGCGTCGATCTCACCCGGCTTGACGACGTGACCTCGCGGTGGCGCCGCAGTCATCGAAGCAGCCGCGTGCTCGGCGTGGGTTTGCGCGGGCGGGATTGGAGTCGTGGCGCAGGCGGCCGCGGCCGGCAGGATCACGAGCGGCAGGACGGAACGGATTCTGAACATTTGGCAGTGGTGGAGGGTCAGAGGTTCTGCAACCAATATACGGCTCGACGATGCCGGCCATCACTCTCCTGATTACGCTTGCACAATGACCGCACTGCTCCCGAAACGGATCGCGCTGGTACTCGGCGGAGGCGGCCTCAAGGGGTTCGCGCACATTGGCGTGCTGCGCGCGCTCGAGGAGCGCGGGGTCGTGCCTACCCTGCTGGCGGGCACCAGCATCGGCGCGCTCATCGCGGCCGCCGCCGCGGGCGGAACCGATATCAGCACCATGGAGGAGCGCGCGCTCGCCGTGCGGCGGCGCGACGTTTTCCGCCTGAACCGCTTGGGGATGGTCCGCGACAGGCAGCGGGCGGTCTCGATCTACCTCGAGGCGCCGCTGCGCGAGCTGTGCGAGGCCGTGGCGCCCGCGGCGTCGTTCGACCAGCTCGACATGCCGGTGCTGGTCAACACGGTCGACCTCGAGCAGGCCGCGCAGGTGGTGTGGGGTCTGCCCGGACTCCGCAACGTTCATGTGCCCGACGCGGTGTACGCGTCCTGCGCGCTCCCCGGGTTCTTTCCACCGGGCATCGTTGCCGACCGAGTCTGCGCCGACGGCGGAATCATCGACAACCTCCCCGTCACCATCGCGGCCCAGGGGATGGACGCGGTGATAGCGGTGGACGTCGGCAGCGCCGAGATCATCCGCCGCGAGGACATCCTCACGCACGGCTTCGGCTCGATCTACATGCGCGCGGCTTCGTCCATGATGCACGCGCTGCAGCTCGTGCCACTCATGCACTGGGCGGGCCCGCCGATGCTCCTCATCCGGCCGAAGGTCTCCCACATCGGCTGGTTCAGCTTCTCCCACACCTCGGAGCTGATCGCCGCCGGGTACGACGCGGCGAGCGAGGCGCTCGATTTCTACGACAGCGCCTTCGAGCAGGAGAGCGGCGTGTATCCGCGCCGCGACATGCGCATAGAGGTGGACAAGGCCAGGTGCATCGGCTGCGGGCTGTGCGCCGCGCTGGCGCCGGACCTCATGGGCATGGGCACCGACGGGAAGGCATTCTCCCGCGAGCGGGTGGTGAGTTGGTCCCCCGCGGACGGCGACTTCGTCCACCACTGCCCGACGTTCGCGATAGCAGCCGAGCGCGTGGGCGCGGAGCCGGCGACCGCGTTGGAGGGCACGCAAGCAAATGAAACAGTGATTAGTGATTAGTGATTAGTGACTAGTAACTGCTAACTGCTGTTGGTCTGTGATAAAGGTGGGTCTGCGCGGGCAGGTGCCTCATGAAGGCGCGTGATAGCTCGCGTAGTGTGCGAGCGTAGCGCCGAAATGAGGCACCTGCCCGCGCAGACCCACCTTTATCACAGACCAACAGCAGTTAGCAGTTACTAGTCACTAATCACTAATCACT
>JANLGX010000458.1 GCA_024654005.1 Gemmatimonadaceae bacterium
CCTGATCGATCTCCCCTCGAGCGACACCGGACCGCGCGAGATCAGCTCCCGCAAGCTCACGCCGTCCGCCCAGAGCCCCGCCGCCTGCCGGATCAGGCCGATCGAGAACACGATCGCCGCGATCAGCACCCACGGCACCTGCGGCGTGAAGAGCACGTTCAAGCCGATCAGAAACGCGAGCGTGCCGGCGGCCTGCCAGAACGAGCGCCTGAAATCCCGGAGCCGCCTCTCGAGCGTCGGCTCTTCGATCACTCTCTTCTCCGGCATCAGCGCGAGGCGCTTACGCGCCCGGTCTCGTCAGCCGCGTACGCGAGCACGTCCACGTCGCGCGCGAGCCGCATGGCCTGCTCGGCCAGCAGCGTCACGTTGTAGTGCGTCTGGCCTCCGGTGCGAAGACGGAGCACGTCGAGCCGCATGTTCTCCAACGCGATCCCGCAGCTCTCGATCTTCGCCATCGCTTCGTCACGCCGCTTCTTCACGTCGATCAGCGCGCGCCGGCGGCGCTTGAGCGCGGCGAGCCGGCGCACGCGCTGCTCGCTCGCGGGCTCGAGCGGGTTCGCCTGCGCCTCGAGCGTCTCTATCTCCCGCTCGACGTCCGTTGCCGCGGCGTCGACGCCATGGCTGTCCACGGCCGCGAGAGTGTTCGACAGCGCCCTGATCTTGTCGAACAGCTGCTCCGCCGAAGGGACCACGTCGGGGATCAGCTGGCTGTCCTCTTCCGGCAGCGACCGCACCAGCCGTCTGATCTCGTCGCGGTCGGATCGCGCTTGCGCGACGACGGGCAGCTCCCGCCCCCGCGGAACGTCGGAGATTCCCCGGGCTCGCTCGTCGCGCTCGCGCCCCTCGCGCGCCTTCCGCTCACGCCGCCCTTCGCGCGGCACGCTCGCGGTGTCCGGCCGCGCGCGCGGCAGATTTCGCTGCGGCGTGCGGCGGGCGCGCATCTTCGCGCGCACTTCCTCGCGCTTGTTCGAATCGAAGATCGCGCGCGCGTCGTCAAGCGTCTCGCCGGCGACGTCCACGAACAGCCGGTCGCGCGGCTGGCGGAAGACGTCGCGCCAGTCGTAGCCCGCCGACCACAGCTTCGAGTATTGAATCGCCATCGCGATCGACCAGAACACGGTGACGACGAACAGGTCCACGCCCGAGATGATCGACCCGACGAAGATCACCGCGTTGACGGCGATGAAGGGCGCCAGCTTCTTCCGGAACTTCCGCACCGGCGCGGCTTCCCACCGCTCCATGTCCTCGTCGTACTCGGGAGGGGCGGCCGGCGTCTGCGCCGGATACCGCGCCGTCGTGACGGACCGTGGGATCGCGGGCGCCCAGATCGTGCCCTGCGGGATCGGCACGTTCCCGCTTTCCAGCGCCACCGCGAGCGCGCCAGCGCTCGGGAAGCGCGCGTCCGGGCTCTTCTCTAGCATCAGCATCACCGCGCGCGCGAGATCGTCCGGCACGTCGCGGCACCTGTCGGAGATCGGCGGTGGCATCTCCGACAGATGCTTCACC
>JANLGX010000461.1 GCA_024654005.1 Gemmatimonadaceae bacterium
GTTGAATCGTGTAGTTGTTGGGGAGCTTGAGCCGCAGCGTGAACAGCTCGGCCTTGGTCGGATCGCCGTCGAGCACTATCATCTGCGCGCCGGCCGGGAGCGCCGCGGGTCCCGCGCCCCAACCCATGAGGTTCGCGTGCGCGAGCACCATGCCTTCGGTGGATCGATGCACGGGTGTCATCGACACTTCCGCCGCGGGCGGCGAGGGCGGCACCACTACCGTTCGCGCGCACGACAGCGCTGCCGCTGCCGACAAGACCACCACGAAAAGGCTGCGCATGGAGACTCCCTGTGTGAGACCCGAGAAAAGTCGCTCCCCTGAACTTCGGCGCGGCCCACGGCCGGCGAAAGTCCCACCTTTTGGGGGCGGGTTCCGACTACTACCGCTGGCAGTCCTAAGCTATTGAATCGCAGGCACTTACCACGGATGTTCACCATTGATTTAGCCCGTCGGAAATCGTATATTGTGAGGTTCGGCGGATTCCCCTACCGCCTGCCACCCACTCACCCGATTAGATGACCGCGCCCATCACCCGCGAACGCATCCTTCCGCGCCTCATAGACGACGAGATCAAAGAGTCGTTCATCAACTACTCGATGAGCGTCATCGTGTCGCGCGCGCTCCCCGACGTGCGCGACGGGCTCAAGCCCGTGCACCGCCGCGTGCTGTACGCAATGAACGAGCTTGGTCTCGTGCCGGGCCGGCCGTACAAGAAATCGGCGACCGTCGTCGGCGACGTGCTTGGCAAGTATCACCCGCACGGCGACTCGTCGGTGTACGACGCGCTCGTGCGCATGGTGCAGGACTTCTCGCTGCGCTATCCGCTGGTGGACGGGCAGGGGAACTTTGGCTCGGTGGACGGCGATCCCGCGGCCGCGTACCGGTACACCGAGGCGCGGCTCACGCGCGTCGCGATGGAGATGCTCGCCGACATCGACAAGAACACCGTCGACTTCACGCCGAACTTCGACGACCGGCTGATGGAGCCGAGCGTGCTCCCGTCGGCGGTGCCGAACCTGCTGGTGAACGGCTCGTCGGGGATCGCGGTGGGAATGGCGACGAACATCCCACCGCACAACGTCAGGGAAGTCGTCAACTCGCTAGTCGCGCTGATCGAGGATCCGGCGATCGAGCCGGGCGCGCTGCGCAAGTTCATCAAGGGTCCGGACTTCCCCACTGGCGGCTACATCTACGGCCGCGCCGGCATCCGCGACTACCAGGAGACGGGCCGCGGCCGGATCGTGATGCGCGCGCGCGCGGTGATCGAGGAGAAGGAATCTTCCAATAAGTCGCAGATCGTCGTGAACGAGCTGCCGTACCAGATCAACAAGGCCAAGCTCATCGTCGACATGGTCGAGCTGGTGAAGGAAGGAAAGCTCGAGGGGATCTCGGCGCTGCGCGACGAATCCGACAAGGAAGGGATGCGGATCGTCATCGAGCTCAAGCGCGACGCGATCCCGCGCGTGGTGCTGAACCAGCTGTACAAGCACACCGCGATGCAGTCCACGTTCGGCGTGATCATGCTCGCGCTCGTGCCCGACCCTGGCACGGGGCAGCTCGTGCCGAAGATCATGCCGCTGCGTGATGTGCTGCTGCATTACATCGCGCACCGTCACACGGTGGTCGTGCGTCGCACGCAGTTCGATCTCGACAAGGCCGTCGAGCGGGAGCACATCCTCGAGGGACTCAAGATCGCGGTCGACAACATCGACGCGGTCATCAAGCTCATCCGCGCCGCTGACGACACCGCGACGGCGAGCGCCCAGCTGCAGAAGAAGTTCAAGCTCAGCGAGCGGCAGGCGGAAGCGATCCTCAACATGCGGCTCGCCAAGCTCACCGGCCTCGAGATCGAGAAGCTGGAGCTCGAGCTCAAGGAAGTACTCGCCACGATCAAGGACCTGCGCGACATCCTCTCGTCCAAGCCGCGCCGGATGCGCATCGTCCGCGCGGAGCTGGAGAAAGCCGCCGAGACGTACGGGGATGAGCGGAGATCGGAGATCACGAGCGACGAGGGCGAGTTCACGATCGAGGACCTGATCGCCGAAGAGGACATGGTGATCACGATCTCGCACTCGGGCTACATCAAGCGCACGAGCGTGTCCACATATCGCAAGCAGCGGCGCGGCGGGCGCGGGCTCAGCGGCCAGGGTCTCAAGGAAGAGGACTTCATCGAGCGGCTGTTCATCGGCTCGACGCACGACTACATCCTCTGCTTCACCGACGACGGGCGCTGTTTCTGGCTCAAGGTGCACGAGCTGCCGCAAGCGGGACGCGCGGCGCGCGGCAAGCCGATCGTCAACCTGATCAACGTCTCGCCCGAGACGCAGATCAAGTCGATCGTGCCGGTGCGCGCGTTCAGCGACACCGAGTTCCTGCTGTTCTGCACGCGCGACGGCACGGTGAAGAAGACCGCGCTGTCGCAGTACGCCAACCCGCGCGCGAACGGGATCAAGGCGATCAAGATCGAGCCCGGCGACGAGCTGATCGACGTGCAGGTGACGAGCGGGACGAACGACATCGTGCTCGCGACCAAGCACGGCCTGTCCATCCGCTTCCACGAGCAGCAGGTCCGGCAGATGGGACGCGACACCACGGGCGTGAAGGGCGTGGAGCTGCGCGAGGATGACCATGTCGTGGGGATGGTCGTCATAAAGCGCGAGGCCACTCTCCTCGTCGTGACGGAGCGCGGGCTGGGCAAGTGCTCCAACATCGACGACTACCGCGTGCAGAATCGCGGCGGCAAGGGGATCATCACGGTGAACCGCACCGAGAAGACCGGAGACGTCGTGGGCATCATGGAAGTGCTGCCGGAAGACGAGATCATGATCATCACCCGCGGCGGGGTCATTATCCGCTCTCCGGTCTCGCAGATCCGCACCACCGGCCGGATCGCGCAGGGCGTGCGGCTCGTGAATCTCGATCCCGGCGACGTCGTGACCGCGGTCGCGCGGGTGGTGCCGGAGGACGAGGGCGAGGATGGCGGCGCCGACGACGCCGGCGGTGACGAAGCCGACGAGATAGTAGAGGCCGGCTCCGAGAGCTGATGACGCCGACGGTGAAGACTCCGCAGGAGACGCGCGCGAAGCAGCAGGAAGAGACCATCGAGGTCCTGCGCGCGGCGCTCCAGAAGATGGAAGCGGAGCTGCACCGGGTCCGGGAGGAGGCGCAGAACCGGGGACACCTCGTGGACATCCTCCACGAGGTCATGGGGAATCTCTCGAGCGACGAGATCTTCCACATGCTCACCCGTCGGCTGGCGCGCGCGCTCGATCTGTCGCAGGCGTCGGTGGTGCTGGCCAAGCCCGGCGACGAGATGGGCATCGTCGCCACCGCGTTCGAGGCGCCGTCGCTGCAGAACCTGCAGATCAAGGTGGACCGGTACCCCGAGATCGCGGCCGCGCTGCTGGACCAGCGGCCGGTGCTGATCCGCGACATCCACCAGAGCCCGTGGTACATCGAGCTGCGCAAGCGCTGGGAGAAGGAAGGCGTGCACGTGTCGGTGAAGTCGGTGATCGCGCTTCCGTTCTATCTGGACGACGACACGTCGGGCGTGTTCCTCCTGCGGCGCGACCAGTCGCGGCCGGAGTTCGACGAGGGCGACGTGGAGTTCGCGAGCACGGTCGTCGGCAGCGCGCTCGCCGCGATCCGGCGCGCGCACGCGGTGGAGCTGACGCGCGCGGACAACGTGCGGCTCGAGGTCCTGGCGCACACCGACCCGCTGACGCAGCTGCTCAACCGCCGCGCGCTCACGCTGCGGCTGGTGGCGGAGATGGACCGCGTGCGGCGGTACGACTCGATGCTGTCGCTGCTGATGGTGGACCTCGACTACTTCAAGTTCGTGAACGACACGTACGGGCATCTCGCGGGCGACGAGGTGCTGCACGAGGTCGCGGCGCTGCTGCAGCGCTCGACGCGCACGGTGGATTTCGTGGCGCGCTACGGCGGGGAAGAGTTCGTGGTCGTCCTCCCCGAGACCACCTCAGCCGGCGCGATGGCGTTCGCCGAGCGCGTGCGCGAGCGGATCGAGCGCCACAGCTTTTTGGGCACCGATCGCGGGGGCGCCAAGCTGACCACCAGCATCGGGGTTGGCACGTTCCCGAGTCCGGGGGTGGATACGGTCGAGACTCTGTTTGCCCGCGCCGATGAGGCATTGTATCGGGCCAAGGAGCAGGGCCGTAACAGAGTCTGCGTATAGCGCCGGTCCCCGCCCGGGGCTGGTGAGCTATACTCTACCGGGTCTTCAACGCCCACGCCCATGACCGGAACTTACAGCAACCCGCGCACTCACCTTCTCGCCGCTCTCACCTTCGGCATTCTTGCCGCGTGCACAGGCACCGGCGACGACGCGCCCACGACCGATACGTCCGCGGCCACGGCGCCGATCGTGATGCGCACCCCGGTCAACAAGGGGACGTACGGGATGGCGGCCACTACCAAGTGGGCGCTGTCGGCCGACCGCAGGAACATCATCGCCGTGGTGGATCCGGCGGGCGTCGAGGCGGAGCCGGTGCCGAACGGATTCTTCGTCGGCATGGAGGGGAACGGGTTCCAGGTGCAGATCGACAGCGTGTGGGACGTCGCGCCTTCACCCGACTGGAGCGCGATCGCGTACGGCCGCGCGTACAACCTGTCGCACGGGGAGTCGCCGCTCATACCGGACGAGATGTGGCTGAATCTCAGCCGGCAGACGGGAGTCGATACGGCGACGCTGCGCGCGGCGTCGTTCCCGAGCAGCGGGATGTCGTACTCGCGCGCGGTGTCGCGCCCCGCGGTCATCAACGTGCCGCGCGATCCGCGAGCGGCGGGCGCGGCGGACAGCGCGCGGCCGCGGATGTTCACGGTCGGGCCGGGCTGGCGCGTGCGCTGGACCAGCGACGGAGCGATCCTCGCGGTCGGCTCCACGCCGCAGCGGGTGCAGGACTACGAGCCGTCGCCGTCGTACGCGGCGCTCGATCCGAAGAGCGGCGCGCTGCACGGCTCGCTGCCCGCGGGCGCGAAGCTGGTGCAGCCTGCCTGGAAGACCGGGCCGACGATCGACATCTCGATTCCCGTCGACATGTCCACGGCGCCGAACATCCAGGTCGGCGCGGCGGGGAGCGAGCTGATCGTCGAGAGCGCGCGCGGGATCATCACCCTGCGGCCGCTCGCGTCCACGGCGGGCGCGCAGCCGATCACG
>JANLGX010000463.1 GCA_024654005.1 Gemmatimonadaceae bacterium
CGAATGCGATGCGCCAGAGATTGTCAGGAGCGATCAGCGCCTTGGCGAAGTCGAGGGAGCTTCCTGCGTTCTTTAGTGCATCAGGTAGCGCGTTCTTGATGTTCTCGCCTGGATCGCCGCCACCGAACTGCAAGCCATCCGGTACGCAGAATCCAGCGCCGCCCATATTGCCGGAGTGCCAGCCCTTGGGACACCCGCCTGCAGGAATCGGGAACGGCTTGTCATCGAGCAGATTCTTCCCGGCAGTGATGGGGGAGTCGCCCGGCCCGGTCGGACCCACTGGGCCTATCGAACCGGACGACCCCGAAGGGGATGGGGATGAAACCGGCGACGGAATGAGGTCGCGTATCTCGGACATGAAGCGTTCGAAACTGCCATTGGTGAAGGCGCTCCACGCTCCGAAGTTCGTACCACCCTGACTGATCTTGAAGGCTTCCGCCGTCGAACAGGTCAGGTCGAGCGCGCACGATCGCGTGACGTTCGGATGCGCGGGAAGGTGAATCTGCCACGGACCGAAGGATTGCTCGCGCTCGCCATTCGCATAGCGCGCGTCACTCTGGCCCTGCGAGTTCACATCGCGGTTCTCGCCGAACTCAGCGAGAGACACCGCAAGCGCGGTCAGCGGATTCGCAAACCCCGCCTTCTGGATCTCCGCGAGTCGTTCGGTGCGTGAGTAGGTAGGCACACTAATTCAGCGGCTTCTTGCCGTAGAGGGGAATCCCGGTGATGCCGTAGCCGAGGAAGTATTCGCCGACATTTGGCCCAGCGGGTTTCGGGGTCGGCGAGCTCGCGGATGGCGTCGGGTGAATGTTCGGGTCGTTCGCCGGAACGATGATGTTCTTGACCCCGGTCGGAGTGAGCGCGGCGAGGACCTGTGTCAGCGGCTTTACGCCCGCGCTCGCGTTGCTCTGCCCGCCGAGATTCCCGCCGCCACCTGCGGTATTCGCCGTGTCCACGCCACCACCCGGTCCGGCTGCCCACCAGTCCGGCATGATCGCCCACCACGGCATCGCGCCCATCGGCTGGGGGTTGTCTCCGGCTATGGTGTTCTGACTCGGCGAGCCCACCGCACCACCGCCTACGTCGCTCGGACTGCCGGGAGCGAAAGTCGGGATGCGGATGGTATTCGCGTCACCTGCGCCTGCGCTCGAGCCGCCCTTGAAGCGGGAGAACACGAATACTGCGCCCGCACCCGCGACGACCCAGCCCCAGAGGGGGAGCGGTCCGATCTTCTTGGTGACGGCACCCTTGATATCAGGCACCGGCTACCTCAGCGGCGCAGTCGGTACGAAAACAGACGGCACGCGGCCGGTGTCGTCAAAGCGCGCCTTGCGGTTCATCGCGCCCGAGATCGAGCGCGGCCCGCGAGTCGGGAAGCGTTGCAGTGGCTTCTTGAGCACGGTCGTATTGTCGCCGTTCGCCGAGAGATTCCCCGGCATCGCCCGACCGATGCTGTTCACGCCGTCGTAGCCGGTGTTCGCGGCACGGAAGAACCGAGTGATATGCAGGACCTCGGGGCCGTACTGGAACGCGTCCTCACCGGCTCCGAACGCCGAACGGGCGTTACGAATCGTGCCCGAGCGCTGGGTGTTGGACTGGCCGGCGTCCGGGCTAGCCTGCTTCTGCACCGGGCGTGAACCGATCTGCGCGCGGATACGCCGCCATGTGTCGATGAGCGGCTGCGCCTTGTGCTGCCCCGGAGCCTGACCGCCCTGCGGGTTGGAGACCATGCCCCATTCATACGGCGGCCACACCGAACTCTGCTTGTTCGTCGCCGCGTTCCGGTCCTGGTGAGCCGAGGTTCCGCGGACGCTGCTCATGGCTTCACGTCGCGCAGCCACGAACGCGCGGCGAGCCGCTGCAACATCGCGTCAATAGACTGCCCGCGCTCCACCTGAACAAGTGCGGTCCAGAGAGCCAACGCAGATACAGCCACGCCGGCGATGAAGCCCAGAGCGATAAGACCCGCGTCGCGGTCGCTCATATCTCAGCCCTTCTGTAGGGTCGCTGCGCGAATCACATTACCGAATCCGCTCGCCGCTGAATCGAGGACCTTTGCGGTCTGATCCCCTCGGGTGATGGCGACAGCCACGCCCGCAAGGATGATGACCGCGGTCAAGAGAGAGAACACCTCACGCACTGCCACCCTGCACCTCCCGAAAGTTCTTCACGATGTTATCGGCTGCCAGAACGGTCATGCCCCCGGCGACCAGGACCACGAGCGCCGCGGCGAGGTCGCCCCCGCCCGACTCCACAAGGACGAGCAGGAGTCCCCAGAGGCCAGCGTACGCCAGCGCCCAGAGTCCGAAGGAGCCGGACTTGATCTCGAACGGTGCGTTCATATTGACCCGCCGACGCGCCCGGTTCTGGTTCCGCCCGGATTCTTGGATGCCACCGGAGCTGCTGCATGGCCGGTGCTCTTGGAGACGAAATCGCGCGCCGCACGAATCCAGGCAGGCGTTGAGGCAAGCCCCATCGCGCCGATCCAAAGCATGGCGAGCGTAACAGTCATCTTCGTGCCGTGCTTCATGCGGTCCTCGGCTTGAGTGCGAGATACCAAAGGGTGAGCCCACCCGCGACGAGCAGGAAGCCCACGACGCTCACGACTTACCCCCTACCGCAGTGGTCGCGTGATCGACCGCTGCGGCCTGAGAAGCCGTCGCTGCTGTCGTCGCGGCTACAGCGGCGGATGTCGCTGCGGAGGCTGCGGACGCCGCTGCATCGCTGGCTATGACGTTGCTGCTGATGATTCCGCGAGCTGCGGCCATCGCGACATGCTGGCCGAAGTAGAAGCCCACGACGACTTGGAGGATCGCCCCGAGCGCATCGGGAACCGGACGGCCGAGCGCCATGAGCGCGAGCCATACCCCGACGACGGCGAGGGTGATAAGTCCTGGCATAACGTCGTTCAGTGTGTCCGAAGCCCGCCGCTGCCCTGACGGCGCGGTGATTGATGCGAGCGGAAAGAGCATCCCCAACATGAACTGGCTCACCAATGCCCGACTATGGGATCAACCGTGCGGACGCGATTCCAAAGACGTAGGTCGCCGAGGTCGTCGGCGTGGTCGCGGTCCCGGTGTTGACGTAGGGAATCGCCACGACGGAGATCGCCGAGACGCGCGCGGTGCCTTGCGCGAGAATCGAGGTCAGCCCTACCGCTCCGGTGGTCGGCTGGCAGTAGGCGATCCGGTCGGTCGCGAGGAGTCCCGGAACGGTGAAAGTCTGCTCGACTCCCTGCAACGTCGTCGCGATGGCCGGCGAGAGGACAATCGAAACCTCGCGGATCGAAGGCCCACCACCCGCCAAAGCGTTGGCGTTCGCATATCCGCCGAGTTCACGGTCTGGCATT
>JANLGX010000464.1 GCA_024654005.1 Gemmatimonadaceae bacterium
ATCTTTCGAGTACGTTCAAGTAGCCCCGTCCCTTCGTTTGCCCTCGTGGCAGCGCGAGGGCGGGGCTCTTTTTGCGTCCTGATAGAAAGATTCTGTCAATCGATCATCCGTGCCTTTTGTCGTTCTCCCCCTTCCGGGGATTGCCGCCCGTGTGTCACGGGTTACGTTCCGTGTGCGCCGGGCGGACGCGAGGACAATGAACGAGCCGCCAGCCGATGAGATCGCCGCCCTCCGACAAGACGTGCGGCTACTGAGGGAGATCGTCAGCCGCTTGCTCGACGAGAGCGACGGGCCGGGGCCTTCGGCTTGCCGCGCTCCAGGAGCACGGAGAGCATCCCCTTCACCTCTGCGACTTCTTCCCGCAGAGAGTGAAGCTCCGAATCCGGGGGCTGCTCCGCCTCGTCCTCAACGAAGTACGACCTAGATACTCCGAGCAAGTCCGCGATCTCCATGAGCGTGCCGAGACGGGGCAGCCATGACTTCCCGGTCTTCGGGTCACGTCCCTTCTGCCACCGCTGCACCGTTCGTAGGTTCACCCGTCGCTCGAGCCGTTCGCTGACGGCGTCGGCGAAGTCCTGGTGGCCCGCATAGCCAGCGGCCTTCCGGGCCTCCTCGATCCGCTTCCCGACTTCCTCGGGGGCGAGCGCCATGACAAGAAGAGTCGCAAAGTGCGGGCTCTCTGTCGTCGGTCTAGCTTGACTTTCAATCACCATGGTTTATAGTGCCTCGGTAGAACCATGACAGAAATCGCCACAAAGTCAATTCTGGGGGAGCGCCTGCGGGTCGCCCGCAAGGAGGCGAAGTTCACGATCGCGCGTCTCGCGCGGGAGCTAGGCGTGGATCCGCGCACCGTCGCGGGCTGGCAGTCCGGCCGGTCGGCTCCGAGCCTCGACCGTCTCATCAAGATCGCCCGGCTGTTGAAGAAGCCGCCCTCGTACTTCGTGAACGACGAGGAGCAGGCAGCGTGAGCAAGACGATCCGGATTCCCGTCGGCCCGTCCGGCAAGCCCGTCGCGTGGACGACCGTGGACGCATCCGACTACGAGCGGCTGATCATCCACCGCTGGTACCTCTCCGGTCGCGGCTACCCCTTCCGCCCGAGCGACGGGGGGGTCTTCATTCACCGCGAGGTGCTCGACTTCCCAGACAGCGATGACATCCATAACATCAACGGCGACAAGCTCGATAACCGCCGAGCCAACCTCGAAGCCTGCACACACGCGCACAACGTCCAGCTCGGCGCGCGAGCCACCGTCCGTCCGCTGCGCGAGCGCATCTGCGAACTGCGACTCGACGGCTGGTTCAACGACGCGATAGCCGACGAACTAGGCATCTCCACCGCGAGCGTCGTCAAGTACGCCAAGCATCTGCCGAAGGCTCCGCAGCCGGACAAAATGAAGTGGACGCCTGAGAGGCTGATCGAGGTTGTCCGCCGGTTCCACGCCGAGCACGGTCGAGTCCCTTCCCAGGCTGAGTTCGACGGCAAGAACGGGATGCCGTGGTTCACGACCGTCTACCGCCGATTCCCCGGCGGCGTGCTCGATCTTCGTGAGGCAGCGGGCTTCGGGCGCGTCGATTTTCGGAGCGCGGCATGACCGTCGGCTACGTCCTCAGCTCCGAGTCCTACGTCATGCCGGGAACGAACTCCGGTGAGTACCGCGTCTCGCCCCGCGACTTCCGATTCGCCATCCGCCGCCGCGACGGCTCCCTCGTGTTCCGCACACAGACCGTGCGGCTCGCGAACGAGATCCTTGAGAACTTGAACGGGAACGTCTTGCGGAGCGCGGCGTGACCGTCGCGGTCATTTTCTTTCTGGGGTTCCTCCTCCTCTGCGCGTTCTGCGCGGCGGTACGACGATGAACCGCGCAGACTTGCTCTACTCCTGCCTTCGTGACGGTTCCCCGTGGACACGCCGGGACATCTACGAGCACGCCGGGGAGTTCTTCCTGACGAACAACGCCGCCTCCGAGTTGCGGAAGCGCGGGCTAGACGTGCGGCACACAAGGAAGGGACGGCTCGACGTGTATCAGA
>JANLGX010000468.1 GCA_024654005.1 Gemmatimonadaceae bacterium
CCTGAGAAGTGAGGCGGGCAGGGACTTAGCTTACCCACCCATGGCCGCAAGCGGGCTTTCACGTTCTCCAGTCGTCCCGGAGAACTGACGCCGACGTACTGGACGAGATCGGGAGCGCGACGCGGAGGTGGGTGGCCGGTCTTCAAGTTGCCGGGCCCAATTCGCGGCATACCTTACCTCTGCCATGACGATGCGTGAAAAGCTGGAGCTCCTGGAGCAGCGCCGTGCCGAGTCCGAGCAGGGGGGCGGGGACGCGCGCATCAAGGCGCAGCACGCGAAAGGCAAGCTGTCGGCGCGTGAGCGCCTCGACCTGCTGCTCGACGGCGGCACGTTCGTCGAGCTGGACCGGTTCGTCGTGCACCGGTCCACCGATTTCGGGCTCGACAAGCAGAAGATCTTCGGCGACGGCGTGGTCACGGGCTACGGGCGGATCGACGGGCGGCTGGTGTACGTCTTCTCGCAGGACTTCACCGTATTCGGCGGCTCGCTCTCGGAATCGTTCGCCGAGAAGATCTGCAAGATCATGGACCTCGCCGTGCGCAACGGTGCGCCCGTAATCGGCCTCAACGACTCCGGCGGGGCGCGCATCCAGGAAGGCGTCGTGTCGCTCGGCGGGTACGCGGAGATCTTCCTGCGCAACACGCTCGCCTCGGGGGTGGTGCCGCAGATCTCGGCCATACTCGGCCCGTGCGCGGGCGGCGCGGTGTACTCACCCGCGATCACGGACTTCACGTTCATGGTGCGCGGCACGTCGTACATGTTCGTCACGGGTCCCAACGTCGTGAAGACCGTGACGCACGAGGACGTCACGATGGAGCAGCTCGGCGGCGCCGACACGCACGCGGCGACCTCCGGCGTGGCGCACTGCGCGTTCGACTCCGAGCCGGCTTGCATCCAGGCGATCCGCGACCTGCTCCGCTTCATTCCGTCGAACAACGTGTCCGATCCGCCGCGCGGCCCGGCGATCGACCCGCGTGAGCGGCGCGACGAGGCGCTGCTGGACATCGTCCCCGACAACCCGAACAAGCCGTACGACATGCACGAGGTGCTGCGCCGGATCGTGGACGGCGGCGAGTTCTTCGAGATCCAGCCGGACTTCGCCGCCAACATCATCTGCGGCTTCGCGCATCTCGGCAGCTACAGCGTGGGGATCGTCGCCAATCAGCCGGCGGTGCTCGCGGGCGTGCTCGACATCAACGCGTCGATCAAGGCTGCCCGCTTCATCCGCTTCTGCGACGCATTCAACATCCCGGTCGTGACGTTCGAGGACGTGCCGGGATTTCTTCCGGGCGTCGGACAGGAGCACGGGGGAATCATCAAGCACGGCGCCAAGCTGCTGTACGCGTACTGCGAGGCCACCGTGCCCAAGCTCACCGTCATCACCCGCAAGGCGTACGGCGGCGCCTACGACGTCATGAGCTCGAAGCACATCCGCGGCGATTACAACGTCGCGTGGCCGACCGCGGAGATCGCGGTGATGGGACCGAAGGGCGCCGTGGAGATTCTGTTCCGGAAGGAGATCGCCGACAGCGGGGATCCCGCCAAGGCGACCGACGCGAAGATCGAGGAGTACCGCGAAAAGTTCGCGCATCCGTACATCGCCGCGGGGCGCGGCTATCTGGACGACATCATCGATCCGCGCGAGACGCGGCCGCGGCTGATCGACGCGCTGGAGTCGCTCGAGAGCAAGCGCGACAAAAATCCCGCGAAGAAGCACGGGAACATTCCGCTATGAAGGGCAGCTGTTGGCTATTGGCCTTCGGCTGCTGGCTGGTGCCGGCAGCGGCATCCGCGCTGCCCGATTCGGCGACCGCGAATGGCTCCTTGGGCGTCACCGTTCCGCCCGCGCGGCCTCCGACCGCGGGACCGTGGTGGATCGGTGTCTGGGGTGCCCTGGCGACTCACTCCAGCTTCGACACGCGGCATGGCGAGCGGCATCGCGACGTGCAGATGCTCGGCGTCCGCTTTGGCCGGCAGCTCTCGGCGGCACGCGGATTCGCCATCGATTACTACGTGGACATGGTGCCCCTGATCCGGTCCACGAACATTCCGACGGCTTACCGCGACGTCGTCACGTGCGACGTCTTCAACCGGTGCAGGATCGACGAGCGCATGGAGACCGCGACCGTGCGCGGATACGGGGTCACTCCGATCGGTTTGCAGCTGCGCGCGTTCGCCGGCGAGCGCGTGCAGCTGGTCGTGGGGGCTGGCGCCGGCGCGGCGATGTACGACAGGCCCGTGCCGGACCCCGGAGAGAAGCGGCTCAACTTCATGGGCGACGTCACGGCCGGCGTGGAAGTGCGGCTCGGCCGGTCGGGCGCGCTGCTCGCCGGTGTGCGCCACAATCACACCTCGAACGCGAACACGGGGCCCGCCAATCCCGGGCTGGACACGCGCGTGTTTTACGCCGGCTTCACGCGTACGCTCGGCACGCGGGCGCAGCGGTAGCGCGTGTTTGACAAGGTGCTCGTCGCGAACCGCGGCGAGATCGCGCTCAGGATCGTGCGGGCGTGCCGCGAGCTTGGCGTAGCGTCGGTCGCCGTTTACAGCGACGCGGACACGGGGGCTCCGCACACGCGCGCCGCGGACGAGGCCGTGAACATTGGAGCCGCTCCCTCCGCCGAGAGCTACCTGGTCGGCGAGAGAATCATCGCTGCGGCGCTGCGGACCGGCGCGCGGGCCATCCATCCCGGGTACGGCTTCCTCGCCGAGCGGGAGTGGTTCGCTCGCGCGGTGCTGGAGGCGGGGCTCGTCTTCATCGGCCCGCCGCCCGACGCGATCGCCGCGATGGGAAGCAAGACGGCCGCCCGCGCGCTCGCGATTCAGAGCTCGGTCCCGGTGGTGCCGGGCACCGCGAGCGCGCTCGCGACCGCGGACGCCGCGAGGAAGGCGGCCGACGAGATCGGCTATCCCGTGCTGCTCAAGGCGGCGGCCGGCGGGGGCGGGAAGGGGATGCGCGTCGTGCGCGCGAGCGGCGAGATCGAAGCCGCGTTCGGCGCGGCCGCGCGGGAAGCCAGGGCCGCGTTCGGCGACGACGCCGTGTATCTGGAGAAGTACATCTCCCAGCCGCGGCACGTGGAGATCCAGGTTCTGGCGGACTCGCACGGCACGGTGCTCTCGCTCGGCGAGCGCGAGTGCTCGCTCCAGCGGCGCCATCAGAAGATGCTGGAGGAAGCGCCGAGCGTGGCCGTATCGCCCGAGCTGCGCCGCGCGATGGGCGAGACCGCCGTGCGCGTCGCGCGCGCGGCCGGATACGTCAACGCCGGCACGTGCGAGTTCCTGCTGGACGCGGGCGGGAAGTTCTACTTCCTGGAGATGAACACGCGGCTGCAGGTGGAGCATCCCGTCACCGAGCTCGTCACCGACATCGACATCGTCCAGTGGCAGATCAGGATCGCGGCGGGCGAGAAGCTGCCGTTCGCGCAGTCGGAGATCGAGCCACGCGGGTGGGCGATCGAATGCCGCATCACCAGCGAGGACCCCGCGAACGGTTTCCTGCCATCCACCGGCGTGGTGCAATATCTCGGCGTGCCGAGCGGGCCCGGCGTGCGCTGGGACGGCGGGATCGAGGCGGGCAGCGAAGTCGGGCTGCACTACGACCCCATGCTGGCCAAGCTCATCGTGTGGGGCGAGAACCGGGCGCAAGCGGTGGCGCGCATGCACCGGGCGCTGCTCGAGCTCACGATCGACGGAGTGGAGACGTCGCGCGACTTCCACCTTCGCCTCATGGAAGACGCTGAGTTCCGCGCCGGAGAGTTCGACATCCAGTGGCTCGAGCGCAGACTGGATTCGTTGATCGCCGTGTCGCCGCCGCCCGAAGGCGTGCGCGCGGCGGCGCTGGCGGCCGCGTTCCTCGCGGAGGAAGACAGGCTGGGGCGCATGCCGGCAATGCTCCCCGTCGCCTCCGGCGATCAGTGGAAGCGGGCGGCGCGCCTGGACGCGCTCCGCGAATGAGTCCCGTCGTGACGCTCGCCGTCGATTCGATCGCGGCGGGCGGGGACGGGGTGGGCCGGAGCAATGGACTCGTGGTGTTCGTGCCGCGCACGGCGGCGGGCGACATCGTGACCGCGAGCATCGCCGGCAAGGGACAGTTCGCGCGCGGATCGCTCCGCACCGTGACACGGCCGTCGCCGGATCGCACCGATCCGCCGTGCCCGCATTACACGCGCGACAGGTGCGGCGGCTGCCAGCTCCAGCACATCACGTATCGCAGCCAGCTCGCGGCGAAACAGCGGATCATTCGCGACGCGATCGAGCGGATCGGCAAGCGGCAGCTCCCCGCGCCGGAGGTTCGTCCGAGCCCCGGCGAATGGCGATACCGCACGAAGCTGACGCTGGCCATCCGCCGCCGCGGCGGCAACTGGATCGCCGGGCTGCGCGCGTACGACGACCCCTCGCTGGTCTTCTCGCTCGCGGACTGCCCCATCACGGAGCGTGGTGTCGTGCGCGCCTGGCGGGACGTGCTGAGCGCGTCCGGCCATTTTCCCGAAGCGGCCGAGCTGCGCGGGAGCGTCCGGGTCAGCGACGGCGCGTATACGTTCTCCCTGGAGGGCGGCACGCGCTGGGCGACGCACGAGGATTTCTTCGCGGCGGTGCCGTCGCTGTCCGACCTGTGGTGGGAGCAGGAGGGGCGCGGTCTCGTGCTGCTGCACAGCCGCGACACGCCCGGCTCGCGCAAGCCGCCCGGCATCTCCTTCGCGCAGATCAACCCCGCGGTCGCCGCCGAGCTGCACGCGCACGTGCTCGAGCGCGCGCTGTCGTACGCGCCCGCGCGCGTGGTGGACGCGTATTCCGGCGCGGGCGCCACCGCGATCCCGCTCGCGCAGTCGGGCGCCGCCGTCACCGCGATCGAGCTCAACCAGCTCGCGTCCGACTGGTGCGCCCGTCACCTGCCCGAAGGATCGCGCGCGGTTCGGGGCAGGGTCGAGGACGAGCTGTCCGACGCGCTCCCGGCCGACGTCGTGCTGCTGAATCCGCCGCGGGCCGGAATCGACGAGAGCGTCGCGGCGACGCTCGAAGCGCCCGGGGCGAAGCCGCGCGCCGTCATTTACGTGAGCTGCAATCCGGCGACGCTCGCGCGCGACGTCTCGCGGCTCCCTTCGTACCGCATCGCCGGCGTGGTCGCGTTCGACATGTTTCCGCAGACCGCGCACGTCGAGACCGTTTGCGAGCTGGTGCCGTGAGATACGTCGTGAGCGTCAACGGCGAGGATCACGCGGTCACGCTCGGCGGCGGCGGCGTGAGTCACGCGGGCGCCCCGGTCGCCGCGCATCTCGAGGGCGCGCGCCCCGGTACGCCCATCCGGCTGCTCACGCTCGACGGCAAGGTGCACAGCGTCCTCGCCCGCAGGGAGGGCGGCCGTGGCCGGTACACTTTGTGGATCGACGGCTATCGGTACGAAGTGGAGGCTCTGGACGAGCGGACCCGCGCGATCCGCGCGCTCTCGATCGACACGGAGAAGTCCGCGGGGCCGGCGCCGCTGGTCGCTCCCATGCCGGGACTGGTCGTCAGGATCGGCGTCCAGGTCGGCGATGCGGTCACGGCGGGGCAGGCGCTCGTCTCGATCGAGGCGATGAAGATGGAGAATGAGCTGCGGTCGAAGTCCGCCGGAACCGTCAAGGCAATTCGAGTCTCGGCGGGCACCGCCGTCGAAAAAGGCACCATCCTCGTGGAGCTGGAATAACATGGATCCCGTTCAACCGGTTCAGGCCGCGGCGCTGATCAACGAGCCAGTCGCGGTGTTCGCCTACATCGCGGCCGTCCTCGGCGTGGTGTTCTGGCTGAGCGGACTCGCGCCGCTGAAGAAGCTGTTCGACGTCACGCCGCCGGTGATCTATGCGTACTTCATCCCCACGCTGTCGAGCGCTTTCGGCATCATCCCGCTGGCGTCGCCGGCGTATTCCTGGATGACGCGCTATCTGCTGCCGGTCGCGCTGCTCCTGCTGATGATCACCGTGGACCTGAAGGCGATCGCCCGGCTCGGGAAAGTGGCGACGATCATGATGCTCGCGGGCACGCTCGGAGTGATCGTGGGCGCCATCGGATCGTTTCTCGTCTTTCAGACTTTCCTGCCGGCCGACGCGTGGAAGGGATTCGCCGCGCTGTCCGGCAGCTGGATCGGCGGCACCGCGAACATGGTCGCCATCGCCGAGAGCGTCGGCACGCCGCAATCGATCCTCGGACCGCTGATCGTGGTCGACACGGTCGTGGGGTACGGCTGGATGGGCGTTCTGCTTTTCTTCAGCGGCTGGCAGGCCCGCTTCGATCGGCGGATGGGAGCGCGCACGGAGCTGATAGAGGAGACGAACCGCAGGCTCGCCGACGTCGCGGCCCGGCGGCGCCCCAGCGATCTGCGCGACGTCGCGATGATAGTGGCGCTCGGCTTCGGCGGTGCCGTGCTCGCGCTGTTCGCCGCGGGGAAGATGCCGCCCCTTGGCGACCCCACCATCATCAGCACGACCACATGGGCGGTGCTCATCGTGGTGACCGGCGGCTTGCTGCTGTCGTTCACTCGTGCGCGCGATCTCGAGGAGGTCGGCGCGTCGCGGATCGGCTACACCGCGCTGTATCTCCTGCTGGGGGCGATCGGCGCGCAGGCGGAGCTGCGGGCGATCGTGCAGACTCCGCTGTACATGGCTGCCGGTGTGGTGTGGATCGCGATCCACGCCGCGATCCTCTTCGGGGTGGCCCGGCTCATCCGGGCGCCGCTGTTCTTCGTGGCGACGGGCAGCATGGCGAACATCGGCGGGGCCGCGTCCGCGCCGATCGTCGCCGGCGTGTACCACCCGGCCATGGCGCCGGTGGGACTGCTGATGGCGGTCGCCGGCTACATACTCGGGATTTACGGCGCGTTGGCGTGCGCCTGGATGCTGGGGGCGATAGCCACCTAGCGGCTACCGCCCCCGAAAAGCGCTTACTCGACGGTGATATCGCGGAACATGCCGTGCGCGACGTGCGGCTTCCCGTCCTTGTGGTCTGGCACGAAGCACACGAGCGTGTAGGTCCCCGGCCGCAGGTCCGCGGTGAAGTACGCGCGCTCGCGCGAGCTCAATCCGGACACTCCACCCAGGAAGTGCCCCGGCGGCGGGCCGTTAGGCGACTCTACCGCGTGCAGGAACTGCGCTGCCGTGACGCCCGGGTTCAGCTTCACGAGGATCACCTCGTGCGGCTGGGGCGCATCGGTCCACACCTCGAACGTCCGCCGGCCAGCGCGGATCGGCAGCTTCATGTCGAAGCCGTAGTCCACCAGCCTGATCGACACGTCCGGTCTGGGCGCGGTGCCGGTGACGCGCTTGCGAGCGGTCGCGGTGAGAGGCCGGATCATCCCGTGCATGACGTGCGGCTTCCCGTCGGGCGCCGGCACGAAGCAGAGCAGCGCGTACTGGCCCGCGGGCATGTACGTGGTAGCGTTGGCTTCTCCGCCCGGATCGGCGGCGCCGGGTCCCCCGACCAGGGTCACCCAGGGCGGCAGGGGTCCGCCGGCTTGCATCGCCTGCTGGAAGTCCCCGAGGGTCTTGCCGGGGGCGAGTCTGATCAGCTGGACGTGGTGGCCTTCGCGACCGCGATTCACCATGCGGAGCTTCACGTAGCCGGCGGGGACTGTCGCCGGCGCGTCGAAGGAGTATTCGCGGGCGGTGACGGTGAACTCGGCGGGGTTCGCCAGCGAGCCGTCGGGCGCCGGCCGGTCGTGGATTTCAGTAAAGGCCGCGCCTGCCAGGATCAGCGCGGTTGCGGATGCGACTGTGAAGGCTCGATTCATCGGATCTCAGACTCCTCTTGGCTGGGGGGAAAGGGTGACTTGTACCGACTCGGACGCTCGGGGGGAGCGGGAAGTTACGAGCCCCGGGCTAGCGGGCTAGTGGGGGTCATGTCTGTCGTGCTGTTGCGATGGCGGTTGGTCCTGAGGCCGCAATCCGATCGGGGGTTTGACTTGGCCTAAGTTGTTGCGTAGCTTACGAGTCTGTTCCAAAACACCCCGAGAACATTACCGTCGCCGGCAGAGCTCGGCGGCGGTTTGTACGTCCGCTTCCGTTTCGCATCTCTTATGAAGACTTATACCGCAACGCCAACCGACATCGAGCATCGCTGGTACATCGTCGACGCCGACGGTGTCGTGCTCGGCCGTCTGGCCAGCGAGATCGCCAAGATCATTCGAGGCAAGCACAAGCCCATGTTCACGCCCCACATGGACACGGGCGACAACGTCATCGTCATCAACGCCGCGAAGGTCAAGGTCACCGGGCGGAAGGCCGAGCAGAAGCGGTACTTCAAGCACACGGGCTACATGGGCCACGAGCGGTTCATGCCGTACGCCACGATGATCGACAAGCATCCGGAGCGCGTAATCGAGAAGGCTGTGCACGGAATGCTGCCCAAGACCAACCTGGCCAAGTCGTCTCTGCGCGGAAAGCTCCGCGTTTACCCCGGACCTGAGCACCCGCACATCGCGCAGAGTCCCGTCGTTCTGGATCTCAAGAAAACCACTTCAACGAAGTAAATGGCAGACTCCGCAGTCACTCACACGATCGGCCGCCGCAAGGAAGCGGTGTGCCGTGCCTACATCACCCCCGGATCCGGCAAGTGGGACGTCAACGGCCGCACGCTGGGTGATTATTTCCCCCGTCCGACCCTCGTAAGCGCGATTCAGCAGCCGTTCACGGCGACCGATACGCTGGGCCAGTTCGACGTGAAGGCCAAGCTGGAAGGCGGCGGCATGAGCGGCCAGGCGGGCGCGCTGCGCCTCGCCGTCGCCCGCGCCCTGGTGGTGATGGACGAAGCGCATCGCAGGAAGCTCCGCGGGCTCGGACTGCTGACGCGCGACGCGCGCGCGGTCGAGCGCAAGAAGCCGGGCCGCCCGAAGGCGCGCAAGAAATTCCAGTTCAGCAAGCGGTAGGCGACCGATGACTCATCCGAATCTCGAGCAGCTGCTCGAAGCCGGTGTGCACTTTGGCCACCAGACGCGCCGCTGGAATCCCAAGATGCGCCGGTTCATCTTCGCCGAGCGGAACGGGATCCACATCATCGACCTGCAGAAGACTCTGCGGCAGCTGGAGCTGGCGCAGAAGCTCGTGCGCGAAGTGATCCTGCGCGGCGAGAACGTTCTGTTCGTCTGCACCAAGCGGCAGCTCGCCCCGCTCGTGCGGGCGGAAGCCGAGCGGTGCGGCGCGATGTTCATCACGGAGCGCTGGCTCGGCGGACTGCTGACCAACTTCCAGACGATCAAGAAGCAGCTGCGCCGGCTGAAGGAGCTCGAGTCGGGCGCGGAAGAGGGCGGCGGCTTCGAGAACTACACGAAGAAGGAGCAGCTGCTCTTCAGCCGCCAGCGCGAGAAGCTGACGAAGAATCTCGCGGGCATCAAGTCGATGACGCGGATTCCGGGGCTGATGTTCGTGATCGATTCCAGGAAGGAGCGCATCGCGGTCGCCGAAGCCAACAAGCTCGGCATTCCGATGATCGCGCTGGTGGACACGAACGCCGACCCCGATCTGATCACAGTTCCGATCGCGGGCAACGACGACGCGATCCGTTCGGTCGAGGTGATGTGCAAGGCGATCGCCGACACGATCGTCGAGGCCCGCCGGGAAGCGCCCGTGCGCGAGGAAGTCGAGGAGACGGAGTCGTACACGTACAGCTCCGACCGCGGCGCCGAGCCCGAGGGCGAGTCCGAGCGCAGACGCAAGCGGCGTCCGCGGAAGCGGCGGGCGAAGCCCGAGGCGATTGCGGCGCGTCTCAAGATCGGCGGTGAAGCCGGCGATGCCGGACAAGCCGGCGGGGACGAGGCGGTAGCCGAATAAGGGTGACTAGTGACTAGTGACTAGTGACTAGTGACTAGTGACTAGTGACTAGTCAACTGCCGACGCGGCAGGCACAGAGGAGTTAGATTCAGGGACGCCGCCGGCAGCTTGTCGGCGGCGTCGTTGCACGGAGGGGCTAGTAGCTGTTGGCTATTGGCTCTTGGCTAAAAACCCCAGTTTTCCGGGCAGTTCCGCTGTGGCTAAAAGCCAATAGCCAACAGCCAACAGCCAACAGCTTATCGGTCGACCACAGTGGAGCTGCGGCTCCACAGACAGCATAGGATCAGAAAATGGCATTCACGGCAAAAGACGTTCAGGAGCTTCGCCAGCGCACCGGCGCGGGAATGATGGAGTGCAAGCGCGCGCTGGAGGAGACGAAGGGTGACAAGGACCGGGCCGTCGAGAACCTCCGCAAGAAGGGAATCGCCAAGGCCGAGAAGCGCCTGGGCAAGCAGACCAGCGAAGGTCAGATCACCAGCTACATCCACCACAACGGCAAGGTCGGCGTGCTGGTCGAGGTGAACTGCGAGACGGACTTCGTCGCGCGCACCGACGACTTCAAGACGCTGGCCCGCGAGATCGCGCTGCACATCGCGAGCGCGGCCCCACTGGCCGTGGACAAGGACGGCGTGCCTTCCGAGGTCGTGGAACGCGAGCGGCGCATCTTCGAGGAGCAGGCGCGCGCGAGCGGCAAGCCCGAGAACATCATCGCGAAGATGGTGGACGGGAAGGTGGAGTCGTACTACAAGGACGTGGCGCTGCTCAGCCAGCCCTGGATCCGCGAGCCGAAGAAGACGATCGGCGATCTGGTGAAGGAAGCCTCCGCGCGCGTCGGGGAGAATATTCAGGTCAGGCGGTTCGTGCGGTTCCAGATGGGAGAGGAGTAGCAGTGATTGGTGATTAGTGATTAGTGATTAGGAGCTACTTACTACCTCCGCGCCGGACAGTCATCTTCCGATCAGTCGTCAGTTACTAATCACTCATCACTAATCACCAATCACTCGCCCTTGCCTCCCCTCGCTTACTCCCGCGTCCTCCTCAAGATCTCCGGCGAAGCACTCGCCGGCGAGAAGGGCTTCGGGTTCGACATGGAGGTGCTCGACCGCCTCGCGGGCGAGATCGCCGACATCGTGGAGATGGGCGCCGGGGTGGGGCTGGTGCTCGGCGGCGGGAACATCGTGCGCGGCGCGCAGCTCTCCAAGATGGGAATGGACCGCGTCGGCGCCGATTACATGGGCATGCTCGGCACCGTGATCAACGCGCTCGCGATGCAGGACGTGCTCGAGCGCCGCGGCGTCGAGACCCGCGTCATGACCGCGCTCCGGATGGAGGAAGTCGCCGAGCCGTACATCCGGCGGCGCGCCATGCGGCATCTGGAGCAGGGCCGCACGGTGATCTTCGCGGGTGGAACCGGCAACCCGTATTTCTCCACCGACACGGCCGCCGCGCTCCGCGCCATCCAGATGAAGGCCAACGTCATCATCAAGGCCACGGGCGTGGACGGCGTGTACTCGGCCGACCCGCGCAAGAACCCGGATGCCACGCTGTACGAGACGATCAGCTATCGTGACGTGATGCTGGAGGAGCTCGGCGTCATGGACCAGACCGCGATAACGCTGTGCAAGGAGAACGACCTTCCGCTCATAGTCCTCAACATCAACAAGCACGGCGCGGTGGCGAGCGCGATTCGCGGCGACCGTGTCGGCACACTCGTCCAATGAGCACCATACAGCAGATCAACAAGGATGCGCGGCTGGCGATGGACATGGCGCTGGCCAACACCAAGCACGAGTTCGCATCCATCCGCACGGGGAAGGCGACGACCAATCTGCTCGACACGGTGAAGGTCGACGCCTACGGCCAGACGATGCCGCTCAATCAGGTGGCGGGCGTGTCCGCTCCCGAGCCGCGGCTGCTCACCGTGACTCCGTGGGACAAGGGTCTCACTCAGGTGATCGAGAAGGCGATCCGCGATTCCGATCTCGGGCTCAATCCCGCGACGCAGGGCGGGGTCATTCGCGTGCCGCTGCCCGCGCTCAACGAGGAGCGCCGCCGCGACCTGGTAAAGGTCGTGCACAAGCTCGCGGAAGAAGGGCGCATCGCGGTGCGGCACGCGCGGACCGACGCGCGCGACAAGCTGAAGCGGCTCGACAAGGTGTCGGAGGACGACGTCAAGCATGCCGAGAAGGACCTCCAGAAGCTGCACGACGACGAGATCGCCAAGATCGAGGAGCTGCTGAAGGCCAAAGAAGCCGAGATTCTGGAAGTTTGACAGTCTCGTTGGCCGGAGCAGCCGCGCGGTCTTCGCGTCCGGGAGGACGACGGCCATGGCGATGAGCGAGTTCCAGTGGCGCACGATCTTTTCGCTCGTGGCCGTCCCCATCGCCCTCTACATCGTGTTCCTGGGCGGGCCTTATCTCGTCACGCTCATCGGGAGCATGGCGGGCATAGCCGCGTGGGAGTTCTTCCGGATGTCGCGGGCCGGCGGGGTGGAGCCGCTGCAGACGCCGGGCGTGGCGATCACCGCGCTCATTCCGGTGGCCGTTCACGCCGACCGGCTCGGCGTGGTCCACGTCTCGCTGCGCTGGCTGCCGGTCGTGTCGATCGTGCTGCTCGGCATGGCGATCTGGCTGCGCGGACCCTCGCGCCGTCCGGGCCTCGCCGTCGCGGCGACGCTGTTCGGAATCATCTACGCGGGTCTTTTCACGTACGCGTACTCGATCCGGTACCATAACTACGCTGTCGGCGCCGTCGCGGGATCCGTGCTCCTCGCGCTGCCGCTCGTGATCACCTGGTTGACGGACGTCGGCGCGTATCTCATCGGCAGGACGTTCGGGAAGAAGAAGCTCATCCCGAGCGTGAGTCCGGGAAAGACCATCGTCGGATCGCTCGCCGGGTTGACCTTCGCGGTGATCGGAGCGTGGCTGTACGTCGAGTTCGTGCTGGAGCCGTACGCCCAGCTCTCGCTGCGGCCCGCGGCCGTGCTCGCATTCGGCTTTCTCATCAGCGTCGCGGCGCAGACCGGCGATCTCGCGGAGTCGTTACTGAAGCGCGAGGCCGGCGTGAAGAACAGCTCCGGACTCATCCCCGGCCACGGCGGCATGCTGGACCGGATCGACAGTCTGCTGTTCGCTCTCCCCGCCGCCTACCTGCTGCTCGATCTGTGGTTGATACCCGCGCCGGCGTAACGCCGCGCGGAGTCGCCGTCCTCGGCTCGACCGGGTCGATCGGCACCACCGCGCTCAGGGTGATCGCGCGCCACCCGGACCGATTCCGCGTCTCGGCGCTCACCGCGTTCAACAACGCGCCGCTGCTCGACGAGCAGGCGCGCGGGCTCTCGCCCGCGTTCGTCGGCATCGTGAACGGCAACGGCAGCGAATCGACGCGCGGGTGGGCCACCGGCGTCGGCTGCCTCGTGGATGCGGTCCGCCGCCCGGACACCGACATCGTGCTGAACGCCATCGTCGGCGCGGCCGGGCTCGACGCGACGATCGCCGCGCTGGAAGCGGGCAAGCGCGTCGCGCTCGCCAACAAGGAGACGCTGGTGCTGGCCGGAGAGATCGTCACCGAAGCCGCGCGGCGCGGCGGCGGCGAGATCGTGCCCGTGGACAGCGAGCACAGCGCGATCCTGCAGTGCATCGCCGGCCGTCCGCGCGCCGACATCCGCCGCGTGATCCTCACCGCGTCGGGCGGTCCGTTCCGCGGGTGGAGCAGGGAGCAGCTCGAGTCGGCGACGGTGGACGACGCGCTCCGCCACCCCACGTGGCAGATGGGCCGCAAGATCACGGTGGACAGCGCGACCCTGGCGAACAAGGCGCTGGAGGTGATCGAGGCGCACTTCCTGTTCGGGCTGCCGTACGACCGCATCGAGGTGGTCGTGCATCCGCAGAGCGTAGTGCATTCGATGGTCGAGTTCGTCGACGGGAGCGTCATGGCCCAGCTCGGCGCGCCGAGCATGGAGCTGCCGGTGCTGTACGCGCTCACTCACCCCGACAGGATCGAGGACGCCGCCACCCCGCGCTTCGATCCCGTGGCGCAATCGCCGCTCACGTTCGAGCCCGTCGCCGAGGACGAGTTTCCCGCGCTGCGACTCGGCTTCCGCGCGGGGATTGCCGGCGGGGCCGCGCCGGCGGTGTTCAACGCGGCCAACGAGGAAGCCGTCGCGCTGTTCCTCGACGGGAAGCTCGAGTTCCCGCGGATAGTAGAGGCGATCGGGAGCGCGATGAGCGAGCTGGCTGGAATGAGCAGCGCCACGCGCGACGACCTGCTGGCCGCGGACGCCGAGGCGCGCGCGCACGTCGCCGGGAGGTTCGGCGGATGAGCTTCACCTGGCTCGCTCCGATAATCGTGTTCGGGATCGTGATCTTCGTGCACGAGCTGGGACACTTTCTCGCGGCCAAGCGGTTCGGAGTGTACGCGCCGCGGTTCTCGGTCGGGTTCGGACCGGCGCTATGGCGGAGGCGGCGTGGCGAGACCGAGTACATCGTCGCGGCCATGCCGTTCGGCGGCTACGTGCGCATGGCGTCGAAGGACGACGAGTCCACCGCTTTTCTCGAGGGCGGCGGGGAAGAGGCGATCGCCCGCGAGCAGGAAAGCGGCGCGAAGCAGCCGAAGGACTGGGACCCCGAGGCGATGATCCCGCACGGCCCTAAACCGATCCCGCCCGACAGGTGGTTCGAGTCAAAGCCGCTCTGGCAGAGAATCGCCATCCTGCTCGCCGGCGTCACCATGAACGTTCTGCTCGCGTGGGTAGTGACGGTCGGCACTGTCGCCGCGTACGGCGAGCCGTATCTCCCCGCTGTCATCGACTCGGTAGTCGCCGGCCGCCCCGCCGCAAGCGCGGGTCTCCTGCGCGGCGACAGCGTCACCGCCATCGACGGCCGGCCGGTCACCACGTTCACCGACATGGTGACGATCATCTCCGCGCGGCCGGAGCAGGCGACCACGATCGACGTGATCCGGGACGGAGCGCCGCGCAGGCTCGTCGTCACTCCGGTGGCGGAGGATTTCACCGACCCCGTCGGTGGGACGCAGCGGGTCGGCAGGATCGGAGTGGTACCGAGAGGGGACATCGCGCGGTTCAGGACCGGGCCGGTCGACGCGCTCGTAGTCGGGACCAAAGCGACGATCGCGATGGCCGGCTCGATCGTCGGCGTGGTGCGCGGCCTCTTTACCGGCAGCGTCGGCGTCGAGACCCTCGCCGGTCCCATCGGCATCGTGCGCGTGTCGGTCGAAGCCGCGCAGGGAGGCTTGGAAGTATTCCTCGCGCTGATAGCGTTCCTCAGCATCAACATCGCGATCCTGAACCTGCTGCCCATCCCGGTGCTCGACGGCGGTCAGGTGCTCATCCACATCCTCGAGGCCGTGAAAGGCAGCCCGTTCAGCCCGCGCGCCCGCGAGTACATCCTGCGCGCGGGACTGGCGCTGATTCTGATGCTCGTGGTGATCGTGATGTACAACGACATCCGCGCGCTGGCGCTCAGCTTCATCGGTCGGTCCTAGCGGGCGATTCGCCGGGCGGAATCAGGCGAAGACGCGTGAAATGTGTTAGATTGAATGACATCCAACAGGGACAACGATTGTGATTGAAGCCTTCGAATTCGTGGACGGCGATCGGACGTTCACGTGCTCCGTCGAGAAGCCGCATTCCCTGGGAACGGAGAAGTGGTGGTGGTTCCGCGTGTCCGCCGATCGGCACAACCGGTATGCGCCGTTTCGCGCTGCTGCCGGCGACACGCAGAAGTCGGTCAAGGCCAGAATCGTCGCGTATTACGACGCCCTGCTCGTCGCCCGCGCGATGCCGGCGCCGAGCTACTGGCGTCGCGGCGCTCCGGTCAAGCCCGACGCGGCCAAGCCGGCTGCGCCTGCTGCGGCCGTAGCGGCCAAGTAACAGCCGGCAGCGCGGCCGCCTCGGCGGCCGGCGGATCAAGCATCGAGGTCGAGCAGCTCCCGCGCCGTGTCGATCGCGGACGACGGGACGTATAGCGCGATTCCGCCCATCACCGGGCCCTTGAATCCCGCGCCGAACATCCCCGCCTGATTGCCCCGCAACAGGCAGGGGATCTCGGCCTCGTTCAGCGATTGCTGCGCGAGATCGGCCTCGAATCCCGTCGAGAACGTCGCCAGCTGCACCCAGTCGCTCATCGTTTGGGCGGTGTGAGGAATCGTTCGGCCACCTGTTCCAGGCGGTCGTCTCCTGCTGCGCGCGCTTCGCGGAGGATCTCGCGCACGAACGGCGCGAGGCGCGGCTCTCCCCAATAGTAGCCGGTAGCGTTCTCGGCGCTGCCCGTCTCGCCGACCCGCGCCGCTTCCAGCAGCGCGCGCGCGGCCTGCCGGTCGAAATCGGGGTCGTCGCGCTCCGGCAGGTGATAGTCCCGCTTGGGAACATCGCCGCCGGCGTCCTCGTTCACGAATGCGCGAGACATGAACGCAATGTATCCCTGGCTCAAGGGATATCCCGCTTCGGTGCACTCGGGGCCAGTCCCGCCGGCAATAGATTGCGCCCGATGCAGGCGCAAACCACGACGAAGGCCGTGATCCTTGCCCGCGGCCTCGGCACCCGCATGCGCGCCCCCGACTCCGCGGCTGCGCTCGACACCGCCGCCGCCGCCGTCGCAGACAGCGGCGTCAAGGCGATGATCCCCGTCGGCCGGCCGTTCCTCGATTACGTCCTGAGCGCGCTCGCCGATGCCGGGTTCACCGATGCCTGCCTGGTAATCGGGCCCGAGCATGGCGCCGTTCGCAAGCACTACGAGATCGACGCGCGGCCTGCGCGCATTCGTGTGCGCTTCGCTGTCCAGCGGCAGCCGCTCGGCACGGCGGACGCCGTGCTCGCGGCTGAGGAGTTCGCGGCCGGCGATCCCTTCGTCGTGCTCAATTCGGACAACTACTATCCCGCGGCCGCGCTCGCCGAGCTGCATCGGCGGAGCGAGCTCGCCATGGTGGCGTTCGCGCGCGACGCGCTGATCGAGCGGGGGAACGTTCCGCGCGAGCGTGTCGCGCGCTTCGGCGCGATAGAAGTCGACGCGGCCGGCATGCTCCGCAGCATGACGTCCGACGAGGCGCGGGCCGCGGCCTCCACCGGCGGCCGCGTGTACTGCAGCATGAACTGCTGGCTGTTAACCTCCGCCATCTTTGCCGCCTGCCGCGACGTCCCGCTGTCCCGGAGAGGAGAGAAGGAGCTGACCCAGGCCGTGCAGCACGCGATCGACGCCCTGGGCGCGCGCTTCGAGGTGGTTTTCTCGCGGGACCCGGTGCTGGACCTGTCGAGCCGCGCGGACGTCGCGCGGGTGGCTAAATTCCTCCGGGAAGTCGACCCGAGGCCATAGGGGAGGAAAGCGACCCCGCCCGCTTTACAAAGGGCTGTAACTGCCGTATTATTAACAGCTTGGCAACTTTTTTACGTCACCAGCGCGCAACGGGCGCGCGGAGAACACACCACCAGTAATGGCATTCGCTAAAGCCCCCACGATCGAGAAGCACCGGACCCACGAGACCGATACCGGCTCGCCGCAGGTTCAGATCGCGATCCTCACCGATCGGATCAACTACCTGACGGACCACTTCCGCAAGCACGCCAAGGACCACCACGGACGCCGTGGGCTCCTCATGATGGTCGGCAGACGGAAGCGGCTCCTCAGCTACCTGCGTCGGATCGACGTCGAGCAGTATCGGAAGATCGTCTCCGACCTCGGACTGAGAGCCTAAGCACTTCGCCGGAACTCGCGCGCGGGCCCAT
>JANLGX010000472.1 GCA_024654005.1 Gemmatimonadaceae bacterium
CCTGACGTTCGCCTGGCGGGCATTCATAGCCGAAGCCTCGGTCGCGCGCAGGCGTTGAGCGCAGAATTTCGAATTCCAATCGTCGCGACCGGCATCGCCGAGCTGTACGAACGCACGCAAGCTGACTTGGTCGTGATTGCCGTGCCCGAACTCGAAGTGCGAGCGGTTGCGGAAGCGTGCTTCCAATTCCCATGGACCGCGCTGGTCGAAAAGCCGGCTGGGTACAACTACGAGGACGCGCAAATGATCACGCAGGCTGCCGACGCCAGGGGCCGTCGAGCGTTTGTCGCCCTGAATCGGCGATTCTATTCCAGCACGCGGCAGGTCGAACGCGGTCTAATCGCTGATCCGTCGGCGCAACGATTCATCAAGGTGCAGGATCAGGAAGACCCCGAGCAGGCGCGCCTCGGCGGACAGCCCGCGCTCGTCGTGGCGAATTGGATGTACGCGAACTCTATTCATCTGATCGATTTCTTCCGTATTTTCGGTCGAGGAGCGATTACGTCCGTCGCGCCGATCAGACGGTGGAATCCCGAGAGGCCGGGTGTCGTCGTCAGTCATATCCGGTTTGAGAGTGGAGACGAAGGGCTTTACGAAGGGATCTGGAACGCTCCGGCACCATGGATTGTGTCGGTGTCGACACCGCAGACTCGTTGGGAACTTCGGCCCATTGAACAGGCGTCGCGGCAAGATCGCGGCGAACGGCGGGCCGTTCCGATCGAGGCGGAGGCCTGCGACACCGAGTACAAGGCCGGATTACAGATGCAGGCGAGGGCGGCCATCGCGGCGGCGCGCCAGGAATCGACCGATCTCCCGACCTTGGCCGACGCACTCGAGACGATGCGTCTGACCCGGATGATTTTCGCGTGACAGAAACAGGTGAGCTGAGCGAGTTCGTTCGAACGCTTCAGCGCTCTTCCGATCTCGTCCACGAGTGGGCGGACGCTCCTGTGGACAACGGATCGACGCTCCGCCAGTTGCTGCAGTTTCACGGTCTTCCTGGCTGGGAGATGCTCGCCGCTGACCTTGCACTCTATAGAATTCCTCCGGCGCTTCGCCACTCGTCGAAGGGAGTCCTCACGAAGGGTCTGCGCCGAAGGTACCGGGCGATACGACACGCCCTTCGGCGCGGTGCGTCCAAAGACGAGTCCGATTGTGCTCGCTGGCCGCACAGGCCCGTAGCGTTGTTCTTGGGCTTCACGCCGTATATCAGCCGCGACATCCTTCTGCCCGTCGTGACCGCGATGGAGATGAAAGGCGGGCTGGCGCCAATCGTCCTGTCAGACCACCCGCGTGGCCGACCGGACGGGACAGCCCGCTCGTTTCACTCGGTCTCGCGCCATTGGACGAACGACACGGCGCAAGATGCGAAGCACATCGCCGGGGCGGTGCACACCGCCTTTCGCACTCTTGCGCGCAGCCCTGGGTACCGCCGCGTCTTCTCAGATGGCGGTCAGTCGCTGTGGCCGTCTGCTCGTGAAAACATCATGGATCTGGGGTTGTACGCCCAACACGAAATCTCGAGGTACGCGGCATCAGCGCGTCATTTTCTATCGCACCATCGGCCGGCGGTGGTCGTGTCGCCCGACGTGGCTGATGCTCGAACCCGCGCGTTTACATTGCTCGCGGCCCAATGCGGAGTGCCGACCGTTGAAGTGCAGTTCGGAGCCTGCGGACCTGAGGCCACGGAATGGCGGTTCTTTGAGGCAGATCGCGCTGCAGTATGGGGCACTCAATCGTGGCAAGTGCTTGTTTCCCATGGCGTGCCGGCTGATCGGGTCGTGGTCACAGGATCTCCTCGCCACGATGTGCTTTTCGAGGCGACAAGCGCCGACGTCCGCGAATTCCGGGACCGTTTTCGCATTCCGAGCGGGAACGTGGCTGTAGTTTTCGGTTCGACGTCGTCAACGATGAGCGCGTATGACAACGCAGGCGATAACGCTACTCTTCGGGAGATGAAACGCGCCATTTTTGCTGCGGCGGCGACGTTTCCGAATCTCACGCTTATCGTCAAGCCGCACCCGTTGGAGAACGTCGACGAAACGCGGGCGCTTTCCGCCGGCGCCGCCAATGTCGTCTTCGCAGATTCCGCTGAGGACATTCGGGGCCTGTCACGGGTATGTGAAGCGTTTATTACTTTTGGATCCGCCTCCACGCTCGACGCGCTCATTCTTGGGAAGCCAACAGTCTGTCCGTCGTTTCCCGGCTGGCGCTGGAATGATCTTTTCGTGGATACGGGTGCCGTCGCTGTGCCCAGGACGTATGGCGAAATCGAAGCGGCAATACGCGATTTGGCGGAGCATAGCGGGACCGGAATTCTCGCTGCACACGCGGGAGCGCGCGAAGCCTTTCTTGTAGAATGGGTGCGCGCGGGGGGGCATGGGGGGGTCAAACAGGTGATTGAACTGCTGGAGTCCGTTGCTCGCGGCAACGGTCGAGACGTGCAGTGACGCCGCGGTTGTCCATTTGCATAGCGACGATGAATCGCGCCGCGTTTCTTCGTGAAACGCTAGGAGCCCGTCCGAGTAATCGTCTCTGACTTGGTGACGGTTGTACCTCAGGGGACATTTCTATTTCGCGTTGACATTCGGCTATCCCTCGGCTTGACAACGCGTCTCGACGCTCTTTAGAATGCCCGTGTTCATTACGTGAACGATATCAGGGATTTCCGCTACCCCGTGTTGCGGGAAGCTCTGCAGGCCCTGTAGCCGACGGGCACGAAGTGTTTCCGTTGGCGACCCAAGCCATCTGCGATCAACCGCCGCCGACCATGTCCACCGCGCCTACGCACGAACAGTATTCTTGCCGGATCCTCGAAACCTTCGAATCCGATCGCGGCGCTTCGCAGCGCTCATTGGCTGTAGAGCTTGGGATCGCGCTTGGGCTGACGAATCTGCTGGTGAAGCGTCTCGTGCGCAAAGGATGGGTACGGGTTGTCCAGATCAAACCCAACCGTGTGCGCTACCTCATCACGCCGGCCGGCGTCGCGGAAAAGAGCCGGATGTCTCGCGCCTATTTCGAGACCAGTGTGCAGTTCTACCGGCAGACCAGGGACCGCATCCAGCAACAGTTTTTCGTACTTTCCAGAGGCTGGCCGGACGACGGGACGCCGGGGCTGCGCAAGCGGATCGTGTTCTACGGCGCCGGCGAGGTCTCGGAGATTGGGCACATCTGCCTGGTCGAGACCGATCTGGAACTCATAGGGGTGGTGGATGTGGCTGCAACCAAGCCCTTCTTCGGCTTAAGAGTTTGCTCTCCAGAACACGTCGATGGTCTCCTCCTGAACGGACAGGCATTCGATCGACTGGTCGTCATGTCGTTCGGCAACCCGGACGAGCTGCGGACCGGGATTCTCGCCTTGCGCATTCCTGCTGATCGCGTGTTCTGGCTGTGACTGGACCGCGAGAGCGATGTTTCCAGGGCCGGCAGGAAGCGGCGCCAGAGCGATTATCGAATGCAGTCTCGTCGTCTTGGCGACGCCCGTCTTGATGTTCCCCCTCGTGTATCCGAGGGTGACCCTCGGAGTGTCAGCCGTAGTCGGCATGTGGGTCGTCGCCGTGACCCTGTTCGATCGGCACGGAGAAGGGCTTGGGAAGCGCGCCGGCCCTTTTCGTCTTCCATGGGCGATCTTGGCCGTCTGGATGTTGATCGGGTGGCTTGTGTCACCGTCGCCGGACCTGACACTCCCGAAGTTCACGGGGATGGCGCTCGGAATGCTCGCGTTGCGCGCGGTGCTGCTGACCGGGACGACGTCCGCGCGAGTATGGTTGCTGGCGGGCGCGTACGTACTGGCCGGCTCTGTCATGGTCGCAGGCGGTCTTCTGGCCGGCCCGCGCTGGTTGCGGAAAGTCGAATTCCTTTACCACCTCGATGGGCAGATTCCCCGGGTTGTGCTCGGGTTGCCGGGTGCCGCGGGTGGTGTGAACTCCACGGCGCTTGGCGGAGCAACCCTGTGGCTCTTGCCCGTCGCGACGGTTCTCGCGCTGTATGGTTTGCGAAGGATAAGACAAGCATGGCAGGCGGGCGCCGGCCGCGGTCTCGCAATTCTGGAGACCATCGGCTGCGGCATCGCGGCGTTGTTGTCGTTTTTTGTCCTGGCCCTCAGTCAGGCCAGGGGCGCTTGGCTGAGTGTGCCCATCGTGGGCGTGTTGGTGCTGGTATTTCGATTCCGCCTCGTGACTCTGCCGCGCGCCCTCGGGGCGGCCGCGGCACTGGCCGCGTTTCTTTGGCTTGGGCCGTGGAGTTTCTCGACAATTGTGGGATTCGAGCGACCGTACATTTGGTCGCTCGCCGTCAACGCCATCCGGGCGCACCCGATTGCGGGGGTGGGTCTCGGCGCGTTTCGCATTGCGTCGGCCGGACCAGCGCCCGATTTCGGTGTGGATGAGGTGTTCTTTGTTGCCCATGCGCACAACATCTTTCTTCAGGTCGCCCTCGACGTCGGAATCCCCGGCTTGTTGGCGTACGTGGCGCTGCTCGGACTGGCCACACGCATGATGTACCAGATCCTGCGCCGCGATTCCGACGGTCACAAGAAGGCCTTATGCCTCGGATTGTGGGCGAACCTTGTCGCCATTCACGTGTTTGGCCTAGCTGACGCCATCGCATTGGGTACGAAGGTCGGGGTGTTCTTTTGGTGGAGTCTAGGGCTGATTGCCGCGCTTCATGACGTCGCGCGACGACGATGGGTTCCAGTAGGGTAGCCCGTCAGGTGTGGATGCGCCTATGACTGCGATGAGTCCTGACTCTAGAATTTATCTCGCTGGTCAATCGGAACCTGCTCGCCAGCCAGCAGCGCCGGTTGCGCCACGAGCATGGCGTCGTCTCGGAATTCAACGCGAAATACACGTTCTACGATCTCGGGTTCAACATCCGACCGACGGAGATTACCGGGTTTCTCGGCCGCTATCAGATGAGGTTCCTAGCCGACAACATCGCCATTCGACAGCGGAATTATTTGACGCTCGAAGCCGTGGTCAAGGAGAACCCTGACCTGGTTATGCTCGATCGCTCGCACATTGCGCTGCTCTCGAGTTTTGCGTTCCCCGTTGTCTGCGCGTCAGCGAAACTCAGGGACCTGTACTTGAATCAGTTCTCGGGGGCGGGTGTCGAAATCCGTCCGATGATTGCGGGCAATATCCAGCGTCAGCCGTTCTTTGGCAAGTACGTGCCTGAGGTGTTCGACTTGCCGGGCAGCGACCTCATCCACGACTGCGGGTTCTACTGCGGCAACTACCCCGAGTTGTCG
>JANLGX010000474.1 GCA_024654005.1 Gemmatimonadaceae bacterium
CGGTGGCGCAACGGGTGCTGCGGCGGGCGGGACCGGCTGTGAGGGAATCGCGGTCGGACGCATGGCCGTCGGCTGCGGTGCTTGTGGCACCAGAGCGGGTGCGGCCGGGATGGCCGTCGGCCTCATCACGGTCGGTTCCGACTGCGGCTTGTCGCCGTCGCCGGATGGAATGACGGTGGGTTTCACCTTGCCTCCAAACGGTGGGCTGTGTGTTCTACCAGATCCCGAACGGAATGTTCAGGCGCTGGAGGGAACGGGCGACGACGTGATGTCGTCGCCCGAGATGTCACTAGGAGAAGTAGCCGAGCACGGTGTTGAAGTCGCCGGTGAAGCCGTTGCCGACCGCGGCGTACTCCCAGCCGTTCGCGCCGATGATGAGCGAGCCCATCTGCACGGCGTTGAACGGGCCGAACTCGGCGGTGAGCTGGAACTCACCGAGCACCTTGCCGGCGTCGTCCTTGATGCGGATGCCCGCGTCGGGGATCTCGCGGAAGGTCATCGGCTGCGACCGCGGGTGGATGGTGACGAAGATCGGGATCTCGTTCACCTCCGGGCCGATCTTGCCACCGTCGATCGTGATCACCTCGTCGATGTCCGCGGTGCGGCCGTCGAGGCTGTCGCCGCTGTGGTGCAGCGCGCCGTCGGGCGTGTTGAAGGACTTGTTCGCATTCACCGCGAGGACGCCGCTCTGCGAACCGGGCCGCTTGCAGTTGTAGGTCGAGAGGACCTTCTCGAACGCGTCCACCTTGGCGCCCTGGCCGCTGTTGGTGGCGAGGAGCGCATGCGCATCGAGGTCGTGCTCGGTCTTCCACCAGAGCTCGACGATGAAGCGCGAGGCCTTGTTGAGGGACAGCGAGAGCTTCTTGGGGGGCTGGCCGTTCTTCTCGAGGGGGAGCTGAAGCATGATGACCTTCCTTTCTTGTGGTGAGAAACACTGACGTGATGTGCGCGGTTGAGGGGTGGCTCTGCGCGTCACGCACGACGTGCAGAGCCAGGGGAGAACTAGACCTTGGCGAGATCTTCGCGCGCCTTCTGGAAGATCGCACGTGCCGTCGTGAATTTGGCGGCGTTGTCGGCGCGCGCCTTCGTGACGATCTCGTCGACTTCCTTGGCGTCCTTGATGATCTGCTCGATCTGCGCCGCCTGCGCCAGGCGGTTGTCGCCGGGGGCATTCGCCGCGGTGGCGGCGATGTCCTTGACGAGCGCACCGCGCACGGCGTTGAGCTGCGCGTCGAGCTTGGCGTTCTGCTGCGCCATGTTCTGGAGGCTCTTGACGGTCAACGCGCCGTGAAGCGCGAGGAGCGTCATCTTGATGCTCGCGAAGCGTGCGGAAGCGGTGGTCACCGTTTCCTGCAGCGTCGACACGCCGGCCTGCTCGATCTGCTGGATGACCAGCTGGTCGGCGGGGAGGCGGGTGTACGTGCCTTCGAGGGCGAGGGCACGGCTCTCGAGCATCTGCAGCTTGGCCTGGAGCTCCTGGAGCCTGGCGCGCTTGAGCGCGTCGGGTGTGGCGGCCACTTCCGCCTCGAAGGCGGCGACCTGGAGCTTGGACTGCTCGAGGAAGGCGTGAGCCACAGCCGCGGCGACCGCGAAGTTCTCGCGATGCCCGCTGTAGGATTGCTTGAGCTTCTCGAGCACCTGCAGCTCCTGGAGGAGCCGGTTGCACTCGATGCCGAGTTCCTTTTCGAGCTTGTTCATCTCGTCCTTGAGCGTGTTGGTCTTGCCGACCATCACGCCGCGCAGCTTGTCGTAGGCTTCACGGATGAGGTCGTCGACTCCCTTGCCGCGCAGCTTGCCGAAGAGCTTCTCGAAGAAGCCGAGCTTGTCGACTTGCTGCACGTCCTTGAGGACGGTTTGCAGGTCGGCGTCCTGGACGCCCTGCTGCAGGCGATCGAACAGCTTGAACAGCGCTGCCGCCGTCTTGCTGTCGAGGCGTGCGAGGAAGCCGTCGAGCGTCTGGTGCAGACCTTGCTCGGCGTCACGGCCGAGGATGGCGATCTGCGCGGAGGGCATGACCATGAAATCGAGGCCCTTGAGGGCTTGGACGGCACGGTTGCCTTGTTCGGCGTTGAGGATGATGCCGCCGGTGTCGATCGTCGTGGTGCCCGAGGCGGCCACAAGCGAGGTGGCTTGCGGCATCGGACGGGCGAGCGGATCACCGAACGAGGTGGCCGTGGCGGTGGTCGAACCGGAGCTGAGCGGATCGTTCATTGCAGTTCCTTGTCAGGATTGTGAAAGAGTGCGGTTCTACCAGTTCCCGAACGAGTCGTTCAGGCGCTGGAGGGAACAGGTGACGACCTCGCGTCGTCACC
>JANLGX010000057.1 GCA_024654005.1 Gemmatimonadaceae bacterium
AGTTTTCGTTCGGGTACAACGTCGAGGTTGGCAACAACGTGGTGATTCACCGGCACGTGCTGCTCGACGACCGGGGCGGCCTCGTGATCGGCGACGGCGCCTCCGTTGCCGACTACGCCAACATCTATAGCCACACGCATAGCATCGTAGACCAGAAGGACGTCACCAACGCGGTCACTACGCTGGCTGATGGCGCGCGGATCACCTACCACGCGACGGTGCTGGCCGGCGTGCATGTGGGCGAGCACGCGATGGTCGGAGCGGTAGCCGTGGCTACCAAGGACGTGCGGCCGTATCACGTCAACGTCGGGATCCCGGCCAAGAGCGTGCGCGTCAAGCCGAACGCGCCGCCGGACGCGCTGCACGTTACTACGGTCAAGCCTCGGTGATGTCTCGCATGGAGCAGTGGTCCGCCGGTCAGCGAACGACTCACACACCGGGGGGGAAGCACAATGGGTGAATTCGCGAGAGCCAGCGACGAACTGATGCAGGAGCACCGGCTCATCGAGCGGGTGCTGGACGCGCTCGAGACCGCAGCGGGACAGCTCGAGGGCGGGCACCCGGTGCCGCCGGAGTTCTTTCTCGACGCCGCCGATTTCATCGCCGGCTTCGCCGACGGGTGCCATCACAGGAAGGAGGAAGGCGTGCTCTTCGGCGCGATGGTGGAGAGCGGCCTGCCCCGCCCCGAGGAGCCCCCGCTGGAGATTTTTCTCGACGAGCACGTGGAGGCCCGCGCCCTCACGCGCGCCATGCGCGAGGCCGCGCGGCAGCTGCAGGGCGGCGAGGCCGGTGCGCGCGGGTCGCTCGTCTCCAGCGTGAATCGCTACGTCGCGCTGCTCCGCGATCACATCGTCAGGGAAGACGAGATGCTCTTCCCGATGGCGGACGAGATGCTCTCCGCCGAGCAGCAGCGGAGCGTGCTGCGTGACTTCGAGCGGGTCGAGCGGGAGGACGTCGGAGCCGGAGCTCACCAGCGGTTCCATGCGCTCGCCGAGAAGCTGGAGCGCGAAGCCGCGGCGATGACCTCCTAGGCGCTAGGCAGGCACCAGGACGGCGCGCTTCATGAGCCCGCCGTGGTGGGCGCGGTCGAACACGTCGTTGATGTCCGCGAGCATGTGCCTTTCCACGAACGGCCGCACGGCAATCCGGCCATCGGCGATCCACTGCATGAGCTCCGGGTACACCAGCGGGTCGGCGCCCCAGTTGCCCTGCGCGACGGCGTCGAACGCCATCAGGTTCGAGAGACTGAGCTCGACCTTGCCCGTCGCATAGCCGACTACCGACAGAGTCGCGCCGTAGCCGATGAGCCCGTACGCGAGCTCCTGCCCCGCGCGCGTTCCCGACGTCTCGAAGATCTTCCACAGGAACGGGCGCGCTCCCAGCTCCCCGGCCAGTCGCTTGACCTGCTTGCGCGCGTCCTGCACGGACGAGTCCCTGACGTTGAGCGTCGCGTGCGCGCCGGCCGCGCGCGCCTGCTCGAGCTTGGCGTCGTCGATGTCGAGCGCGACGACTTTCGCGCCCGTCGCGGACGCTATCTGCACGCCGTACACGCCGATGCCCCCGACTCCCACGCACACGGCCAGGTCACCTGCCGCGAGGCCAGAGCGCTTGACGGCCTGAAACGGCGTGGACACTGCGTCTGCGACGACGCTCAGCTCCCAGAGATCGTGCCGGCGAAGAACCGCGTCGGGGACGGGGCAGATGAACCGCGCCGGGAGGAGGACGTGCGACGCAAATCCGCCGTGGCGGTCGTTGCCGGGCATGACCTGATTGCGGCAGATGGAGCGGCGGCCGGCGCGGCACAGGTCGCACTCGCCACACGGCAGCACCGCCGGCACGACCACCGGTCGGCCGACAAGAGCCGGATCGACGCCGGGTCCAACGGCTCGCACGTATCCGCTTATCTCGTGGCCGAGCACGAGCGGCAGCGCCGATCGGGTCCGCACGCCGCCGTGCAGGAAGGAGAGATCGGTATGGCACACGCCGCAGCCCGCCACTTCGATCGTCGCTTCGCCCGGGCCCGGCGTCTCCGCCGGTCGCGGGGCATGCTCCAGCACCGCGTCGGGCGCGGTCATCATCCACGCGTCCCACATTCCGCCGGCGGTCATCGCCCCGGTCACCGGAGCGTCGCGTCCGGAGACGCCGCCAGGGACAGGTCACCGAACAGCACGCTGCCGCACTCGTGACAGCGGTCGAGCGTGCAATCCTTCCCGGCAAAGCAGTTCCGGTCATCCGGCGCGAGCCGCATGATCTTCCGCAGGAACCGGCAGTCGCAGTCGATGCTCGGCTCGTATATAGCTTCGAGGTACCCTTCCGCGTTCTGCAGCACGTTTCGCACGCGTACCTTCATCGACGGCGTGAGCTCGCGCGCCTCGAGCGACAGCTCCTTGGCGACCACCGCGAACGCTTCGATGCGCTCGTACTTCGCCGGCCGCTCCTGGTTGAATCGCACGATGGTCTCCCGCAGCGAGTCCTTGACGACGCGGTCCGCGGTCGCCTGATCGTCCCCGAACTGCTCGGCGATCCGGAAATAATCCGGGTAGATCAGCGCGGCTAGAAACCGGCGCCCGTCACCCGCGACGATCACATGCCGGATGAAGCTGTTCATTCCGGCGAGGCGATTCTCGATCTCAGTCGGGACGATCTTCTCCGCGTTGAGCATCTTGAAGACGCGATCTTTCCGGCTGATGAGCTTGAGCCCGGTGCCCACGAATTCCCCGAGGTCGCCGGTGTGGAACCAGCCGTCGCCGGGGAGCGCAGCCTGCGTCGCGGCGGGGTCGTTGTCGTACCCCCGCATCACGTTGGGGCCCTTCACCAGGATCTCGCCGTCGGGGGCGATGCGCACCCTCACGCCCGGAATCGGATACCCCACCATCCCGGGCAGCCCGCGAGCTTCGGTGAGATCAGTCATGGTGCAACACGGGGACGTCTCGGTCAGACCCCATCCCTCGAGCACGGGAATCCCCTTCCCGTCGAAGTACGCCGAGATGTTCGCCGGCAATGGCGCGGCGGCGGTGAACACGAAGCGGAGTCCGGGGTGGAAAATTCGCGGCTCGTCTTCCGGGTGCGTCTGCGCGTGCGCGACCAGCTGCTGATACACCTGCGGAACGCTGAAGTAGATCGTGGGCTGGACGTCCAGCCAGTTGGCCAGCAGACGGCTGGTGTCCTTGCCGAGCGAATCGTCGATGAAGATCGTCGCGCCGTTGTACAGCGCGGTGTACTTCTCGAAGATGCCGCCGAAGCTGTGATGCCACGGCAGGTACGACAGCAGCCGGTCCTCGGGCGTGACACTCCATACGGCGGCGAGCGCGCGCTGCTGCGAGAGAATGTTGTCGTGCGTGAGCACTACGCCCTT
>JANLGX010000475.1 GCA_024654005.1 Gemmatimonadaceae bacterium
CGTGACCGTCATGGAGTGTCCCGATGCGGGCGCACTTCCGGCCGTGGCCCCACTGCGCGCTCGGACGGCGGCGGTCGTCATGTCGCACCACTTCGGCCGCGACACCGACTATGTCCGCGCGCTGCTCGCCACGAACATCGCGTACGTCGGCGTGCTCGGTCCCCGCGCGCGGACGGAGCGGATGCTGGCGGAGCTGGCGACGCGCGGTGACGCGCCGCCCGACAGCGGGGCGCTGTTCGGCCCCGTGGGGCTCGATCTCGGAGGCGACGGACCCGAGGCCATCGCGCTCGCGATCATCGCCGAGGTTTCCGCGGTAATGCACGAGCGCGACGCGGCGCACCTGCGCGGTCGCGCGGCCGGATTGCACGCCACCGCGCCGGAAAGCTGACCACGACCAGTGCGCCTCGCGTCGCGGCGGTAGTGCTCGCCGCCGGCGGCTCAGCGAGGATGGGTCATCCGAAGCAGCTGATCCTGCACGACGGCAAGCCACTGGTCACTCACGCGGCGGAGACAGCGCTCGCCGCCGGCGCGGCCCCCGTCATCGTCGTGCTGGGCGCGCACGCCGAGGACATCCGTCCCGCGCTGTCGCATCTCGCGGGCGTCACAGTGGTGATCAACTCCGACTGGGAGAGCGGGCTCGCGTCATCGCTCACGACGGGTCTTCGCGCGGCCCTGCGGGACACGACGTGGGAGGGCGCGCTCGCGATGCTGGCGGACCAGCCGCTCGTGGACGGGCCGATGCTCCGCCGAATCATCGCGGAGTTCGCGGCCGGGGCCCGGATCGTGGCCACCGGTTATGAGGGCGTCCCTGGAGTGCCGGCTCTGTTCGGCCGGGAACATGTACCCGAGCTGCTGAGTCTAACCGGGGATACCGGCGCGGGTCCGTGGCTGCGGAGCCGCGCGCGCGAAGTGGCGATAGTCCCGCTCGCCGGTGCCGTGCTCGACGTGGACACGCCGGCCGACGTCCAGCGACTGGCCGACCGACGAGGCTCCCGTTAGCGTGAATGATGTGACCAGGCTCGTCCTCGTTTTGATCGCGATCGCCGGCATCTCATCCGGGCTCCCGGCGCAGCAGCCGCCGGAAGCGGCGACCGTCGCGTGTTGTCAGCGTGTCGAGGTAATCGCGAATCGAAGCTCGGGCTTCGACCGCGTGCCGGAGTACCTGAGCGTCTGGATCGAGCCCGCCTCCCGGCACTGGGCGTTCGAGCCCGCGTTCGTGAACGAAGCGCGGGCGGCGTTCGGCGAATGGTCCGATGCCGGCGTTCCGGTCATCTTCGACTTCACGGCCGACTCGACGCGCGCCATGATCCGCATCTACTGGCGAAACCGGTTCAGCGACCGCACGACCGGACGCTCCACCTGGTGGAAGGCGGACGGCCGGCTGGGACGTGTCGACGTGGAGGTCGCGCTCGCGGCTCATCCGGGCGTGGACGCGCCGATCGTCCGCGCTGTCGTGATGCACGAGGTCGGGCACCTGCTGGGCTTCAGCCACGTGAACGAGTCCGACAGCATCATGTCGTACTACATCACCCGCCCAGTGCTCTCGGAGAGGGATATCGCCAGAATGAGAGCGAGGTTCGCGCTGAAGACGGAACAGCCCTGATCGAATCCTCCCGCACCGCGACGACGGCGCGGGCAGCAACTTGCAGGAGAGCCATCCCATGACGAACGCCACGGCCCGTCCCGACGCCGATGGCAATTACGACGTCGCCATCGTCGGCGGCGGACCCGCCGGGCTCAGCGCGGCGGTCTGGCTGGCGCGGTTTGAGCGATCAGTCGTAGTCGTCGACTCGGGTGATCCGAGAAACTGGGAGACGCGCGGAATCAACGGGTTCCTGGGCCTGCCGAAGATCAAGCCGCCGACACTGCGCGCAGCCGGCCGGGACGAATGCCGCAGGTACGGCGTGCAGCTGATCGACCAGGAAGTCTGCATCGTCCGGCGGAACGGTGACGGAATGTTCGAGCTCGAGCTCTCCGACGGTCGCGCGCTCTCGGCCAGGCGTCTGCTGCTGGCGATCGGGATCAAGGACGTGTGGCCGGAGATTCCCGGGCTGGCGGCCTGCTATGGCGAGAGCGTCCACGTTTGTCCCGACTGCGACGGCTACGAAGCCAAGGGGAAGAAAACCGTCATCATCGGGACCGGCAGGCGCGCCGTCGGAATGGCGCTCGCCCTCGCCAACTGGACCGACGAGATCATCATCTGCACCAACTGCGAGGCGCAGGACCTGAGCGAGGAGATGCTGGCGCAGCTGCAGAAGCTGAACATCCCCGTGCTGTGCGAGCGGGTGCGCAGCGTGTCCTCGACGGACAGCGACGTCAGCTGCATCCAGCTCGAAGGCGGCATGCAGCTGGACTGCGAGCGGATCTTCTTCTCGCTCGGGCAGCATCCCGCGGACGATCTCGGCAAGCAGCTCAGGTGCGAGCGCGACGAAGCGGGACTGATCGTGGTGGACAAGGCACAGCGGACTTCGGCGGAGCACGTGTACGCCGCCGGCGACATCACGCCCGGCCCGCAGCTCGCGATCTCAGCAGCCGCCGAGGGCTCGGTGGCTGCGATCGCGATTCACAAGTCGTTGTTGCCGGAGGAGCTGAGGATGCCTGACTGACGGCTAGCAGCTAGCAGCTAGCAGCGCTACCAACGCAGCGTCACGCGCTGTCCCCTACCCTTCCGCACCACGGCAAGCTGCAGCGTCTTCGCGGGACCTGCTTGCATCATCGCCATATACAGCCCTCTCGGATCGACGATCTCCGTGGTCGCCGCGCGCACCACCACGTCGCCATCGCGCAACCCCGAGCGCGCGGCCGGCGTCGCGGCCGGGACGCTCACGACCAGCACGCCTTTCCGCACGCCAAGCACGTCGCCGAGGCCGGCATTGACAGGCACCATGTCGGCGCCCGCCACGGTCATTCCTCCCGAAGGGGAACGGAACGCAATCAACGGCGCCACGGACGGATTCATCACGATCTCGCGCTCGAGAGTGCGCGCCGTTTGTCGGGCGAGATTCTCGGCGAGAATTCTCGTCTGCGGAGGGAGCTGCTCGCTGGCTTGCCGCAGCACCTCCGCGGCAAGCTCCATCTCCGCGATGGGCGCTCTCGGCGCTGCCAGCACGGTCACCGTCGCGCCCGGCGGCAGCGGCCTCCGCATGCTGAAGCCGAACGCTCCCGCCGGTCGCTCTCCGACCGTGACGCGCACTGTGCGGGTCCCGTCTCTCCTGAGACGAATCGACAGCCGCTCGCCGGGCCGCAGCAGGCTCGCCATCGGCACTCCGCGCCGAACGAAATCGTAACCGTTGAACGCGATCAGCGTATCGCCCACCTGGAGTCCCGAGCGCTCCGCGGGAGAGCCGGGCTCGATCGCCTCGATCACCGGATACGAGTTGTAGGAGATTCGCAGCCCCTCGCCTGTCTGGTCGATCTTGGCTTCCGCGGAATAGTGAATGCCAAGCCATCCCTCCGGCTTGGAGAGCAGCGAAGAACGCGTCCCACCGGTCGCCTGCGCGCCCGCGACCAGCGGGAGCGCGGCACCAGCGAGCGTGCCCAGAACAATCAGTGAAGCGACACCGAAGCGTCTGTGCGGCTTGAGCATCAGAAGCTGTCCATCCTCGATCCCGGCGGGAGTGAGGTTTGGAGTTGACGCAGGGTGGATTCGCGCGCGCCCGCGGCGGCGATGTAGTACCGGTTGATCACCGGATCCGCCGGGGCGTCTTCCAGCGCCGTCATGGACGCCTGCATGACGTTGTCCAGCGCGGCGAGGCGCGCGCGATACACGTCGGGCTTGGTGTCGTCGCCGACCGGATTGTTGGTCATCAGGAACGTGGCCGCGCGTTCGTACTCCCGCTGAGCGCGGTACAGCGCGGCCAGCGCCTCGGCGTTGGACGTGTAGCTCACGGAGAAGTTGGACGCGAGGCCGACCGGAGCGTCGGTCGCCGACGCCGGGGCCGACGTGGTGGACGGTGCTTCGGCCATGCTCGTGATCGGAAACTCCACCCCTCCGGTCGATCTGCCGATGACGATGCCGCCGGCGAGGAAAAAGATCGCGGCCGCGGCGCGCAAACCCCACTCGCCCGCCTGGAATCGCCGGCGCGGCCGCGCCACGACGGGCGTGCCCGGCGGG